>JAWOIM010000307.1:0-19307 GCA_046484685.1 Chloroflexota bacterium
GCCGGGCGGCGCTCGGTGAGGCGGGTGCGGGTAGGGGCAATTTGCAGCCGTGGCGGCTCTGTGGTCGCGTCGCTATCTAGGGAGACGGGTGGGGGTGTGGCGGTGACGATCACGTCGATAATTTCGGTGCGTACCTGTTGCCTACAGGCAATGAAGGAACCAGCCGTGATGACAAACAGGACAAGAATAAACAGGCGGGACAAAAAATGGTTCATGATAACACCCTCCAATGTGGTTCCCAAAACAAAACTCTTTATTGGGTCACATTATATCATTATCAGGGTGTTGGAAATGTACGGCCGTCCCTTGTCTAAGGTACGTTTGCCTGACTTTTTCTATTGGGCAGCACGCCTCTAATGGGTTAAAATAATTCTAAGGTAAGTCTAATCTATTGCCCCAATAACAATTGCCAATCATTTAAATGGTATCAATATTTTTGTCATATTTGTTGACGTAAGTGCAGTGTTTCACAGTGTTTCAACAATGCCAGGTACCAACCTTGCCTGACCTCATTGAAGCCCCAACACTGTTGCTCTTAAACATATTCTCAGGAGAATCATTCATGTTTACGTTATTGCCTGTTTTCTATAAAACATTGCATCTTTTGGTTAGCCTCTCCCTTATTAGCAGTTCAATTGCTCCCGCCTTTTTGATACCAAATCAATCTATACAAAACACACCAGTGGCCTCTGCCTCTGACATAGATAACTCCTCTATCCCTCTACCGTTTACCGGTATGGAAAGGGAGGAGGCCATGCCTTCCTTGACAGAAGGCCCGGTTACCTGGACGTCTACGGTGGTGGCTGATGAAGCGACAACACTCCCTGACATGGTGGCCACAGCGGCAACAAGGCCCACAGAAAGCATGCTTTCTGTGGTGGAAGAGAAAGCAGACCCGGAGGCACAACCCCGCCCTGTCCCCCTGCAATCTCCAGACCATCCGGCACAGTCAGGCAGTCCCACCGCCCCTATGCAGCCGGTCACGGCCGTTGTAGGGCAACCGGCCACTCAGCTTCAATCTATGCAGTTTCAAAGCAGTCCGCCCGCTGGCCTGTCCCTATCTTCTCAACTGACAGCCCGGCAAACACCCGGCAGCAGCCTGACTCAAACCGTGACCCTGAGCAACAGCGGCGACAACATCGTCACCTGGAGTCTGGCCCCCATTATTACCGGCACCGGCACAACTATTTCTACGACCAATACGATGGCTGGCAGCTTGTGGCAGCAGCCGGCTGCTTCCGCTTCGGGTCGTCTGTCTCTATTTTCTAACAATGACAGCACCGGTTTATACCAGGCAGCTGCTTTTCGCCTGGCTACCTATACCGAAATTGACGAAATCCTGGTCGAAGGCTTTTCTGTAGGCAGCGGCCTGGCCGAGGCCACTACCTTTAGCTGGTATATTTATGCCGACGCCGACGGGCAGCCGGCGGGCCAGCCGGAAGATGGGTTGGATACGGCCGTCTGGCAGCATACCGCCTCCCTGACCGGTACGGCCGGGCTGACGGTGACCAATGACAATTTAACGCTGCACCTGGCTAATGCCGGGCTGGCATCGGTTGGGTTGGAAAACGGCCGTTACTGGTTGCTGGCCTTTGCCCACATCGACAATTACGACGAAAACAACCTGTGGGCCTGGCAGGATGCAGCCACTCCCGGCGGTTTGCAAATCGCGCCCGGCAACCTCAACAACCAGCCGGCCGGCTGGCAAACCACGCCCCACAGCCGCGCCTTTGCCCTGACCGGGCGCGTCGACTGCGCCGGCCAGACCGACGGTGATTGGCTGACTAGCAGCGCGACCGGCGGACAAATCGCCCCCCAAAGCCAGACCGATCTGACCATTACCTTCGACGCCACCACCCTGGCCGAAGGCAGCTACGAAGGCCACCTGTGTTTTAGCAGTGATAGTGACAATGCCCCCTTTAGCTTTGTCAGCCTGACCCACCACGTCTATAACGGCCCAGTCATTGAGCTAACCCCGGCCACCCTGACAGCCACGCTGGCTGTTGGCCAAACCACGACCCGCAGCCTAACCATCCACAACAGCGGCAATGCCGACCTCACCTACCAGCTTAATCCGCTACATGACCGGGGTCATCGCTTCTTGCGCGTGGCTATTTTGGGTGCCGACTACGAGGCTGCCAATGTTACGGACTTAACCAACCACCTGGCTGCTACCAACCGTTTTGAGCAAATTGATTTTATCAATATTGCCGCTGCCACCCCTACCCTGGCCGAGCTGCTGCCCTATGATGCCCTCCTGGTTTACAGTTGGTATACACCCCAAAACAGAGTTGATTTAGGCAATATCGTAGCCGATTATGTCGATGCCGGCGGCGGTGTTCTGGTCATGTATTATGCTTTCATGCAATGGGGTCGTTTAGAGGGCCGCTTTTTGAGTGATGGTTACTATGCGCTCGACACTGCCAATGATGGCTGGTATTGGGATGAATCTCCGGCTGATATAGGTATCATCTCTGACCTGGATCATCCTGTACTGCGCGGTGTGGACCGGTTCCGGCCCAGCTATGAGATAGGCACGACCCCCGTTCTCTCCGGCAGCCAGGCAATTGCCCATTATACCAATGGCTACCCCATGCTGGTTGAACGGGCAGCACCCATGACCCAGGCCCCCCGCCTTGACCTGAACAGTTTTCCCATTTCCAACAATGTTGATTATTGGTATTGGTATGCCGATACGGACGGGGCACAGTTGATGGCCAATGCCCTGGATTATGTGGCACTGGCCGACTATATCAGCAGCAGCAGTCAAATCGGAACCATTGCGGCCGGCAGCAGTGCCGACCTGACGTTGACCATCGACAGCACCGGTTTAATCAGCGATACGTACACCGCCCTGCTCCGCATCAGCAGTAATGATCCGGTGCAGCCCCAGGCCACGCTTCCCATAACCCTAACCGTCACCGGTGTCCCCAGCCTGACGCTGCCCACCCAGGCTGTTACCATGAGTGATACCTATGTGGGCCACAGCAGCAATCACACCCTTGTCATCACCAACAGCGGCACGGCCGATCTCACCATTGACTCTATCACCAGCAGCCACCCTGACATCAGTGCCACCCACAGCGGCAATCTTATATTCCCCTATCAAAGCCAGCCCATTACTATCACTTTTGCACCTCAAATAAGCGGCACCGTCAATGCGACACTGGATCTAGTGACTAACGGCGGCAGCGGGCAAATAACAGTAACCGGAGAAGGACTACTGCCCCCCATCATGACGACTGCGCCGGCCGTCATCACGGCAGCTATGACGGTTGATGCCCTATTGTCGCGCACCTTTACCATCAGCAATGAGGGGCAGAGCGATTTATTATTTAACATAACGGCCGTTAACAACAGTGACACTATCTCTGAGCACAACTACTTCTGGCAAGACAACAATCAGCCGGATGGTCCTGCCTACAATTGGCAAGATATTTCAGGCAGCGGCACGCCGGTAACCGGCCTGTTTGATGATGGTTATGTGGGACCGTTCCCCATCGGGTTTGACTTTTCTTTCTTTGGAGGAAGTCACAACGAATTTTATATTACCGACAATGGCTATATTGGCTTTGGCCCGCCCGACAATTATGGCAGCCGCCATAACCGGGCCATTCCCAGCACCAACACACCCAGCAATTTTATCGCCTGGTTCTGGGATGATCTGGTGCCCCGGCCAGATACTGCCGTCTATTACCAGCAGACAAGCGCCGGGCTGGTCATACAAATCGGGCAATACGGCCGTTACGGCGGCAGCTACAGCAATGCCCGCATTACGGTGCAACTATTACTCACCCCCAGGCACGAAATTTATATTCATTACGCCGATATTGTCGACAACTGGCCGCTGGCCAACGGGACCATTGGGATTGAAAATGCCGACGGTACCGATGGGCTGCAAGTTGCCCACCTGGAAGCGTACATTGAACCGGGACTAACCCTCTATTTTGCCGATACGCCGGCCTGGCTGGATTTATCTGCTGCCGGTGGGGCAGTATCGCCTTCAACCACGCAGCCGATTACGCTTACTATTGACAGCAGCGGGTTAATCAGCGGCACCTATGCCGCCAATTTGCTGACCACTTCCAATGATCCGGCCAATGGCTTTGTGGCTACCCCCCTGACAGTCACGGTGACGGGTACGCCGGTACTGACGACAACGACAACAGCCGTTGACTTTGGTTTGGTATATGTAGGTATTACGGCCACAAGCGACATTGCCCTGAGCAACATTGGCACGGCCGACCTGAGCATAACGGCCGTGGACAGCGGTCACCCCGACCTTACCATTCCTTTGACCTCTACCCTGCTGCTGCCGGTAGGGCAGAGCCACACCCTGCCCCTCTACTACCATCCCAGCAGTGACACATCGCTAACGGCTACGGTTACCATTACCAGCAGCGGTGGCGTTCTCACTATCCCCGTTAGTGGGGCCGGTCTGCTGCCGCCCCAAATCGAGGTGGTCCCATCGGCCATCGTCGACAGCCTGAATAGTGGCGAGTTGGTAACCCACCAGATGATAATCAGCAACACCGGGAGCAGCGATTTGCTTTTTGATATCAACAAACAGGCAGGTATAGGCTACCTGGATATAGCCGTTTTAGGAGCCGAGAGCACAATCAGCTATGCAGACGACGTTGTTAACAAATTGACAGCCACCGGCCAGTTCAACAGTGTTACTTTTATCAATGTATCTGCCGCTACACCTGCCTTAGAAACATTGCAAGCTTATGATGCCGTCCTGGTTTTCAGGCGCAACAGTTTCCAGAATCGTACCCAAATGGGTAACGTCTTGGCCGATTATGTGGACAGCGGCGGCGGTGTGGTACTGATGCACTTTGCCCTTTATAACTCCGGCTACCTGCTCGGTCGTTTTCATGCTGATGGGTACCACGTTATTGATCCGGTCAACAGCAGCTATCAGTCTCAAACGGGGGGGCATTTAAGTCTGGACACAATTCATCTATCTAACCATCCCATTCTGCACAATGTGACCACGTTTGATAGTGGCTATTACAGTTACCACAGTAGTGGAGACCTGATGGACGGGTCCACAATAATTGCTGAATACAGCAACAATCGGCCCTTGATTGTAGAAAAAACAGTGACTACACCCGTCGGAGATGTACAGCGCCTTGACCTGAACTTTGTGCCCATATCCAGTGATGTTGCCTTCGGCTATTGGAATGCAGCCAGCGACGGCGCTACGCTGATGGCCAATGCCCTACGCTATGTGGCCCAACCCGACTTTTTAGATATGACCCCTGCAACTGGATTCGTAACGCCGGGCAGCAGTCAGGCAATCAGCGTTACGCTGGCTGCCACAGATCTGGTCAGCGGCACGTACCAGGCGCTGCTGGAAATCAGCCACAACGACCCCTTTGTGGGGCCGGTGACACTGCCCATCACCCTGTCGGTAAGCGGTACCGGTGTCCTGACCACTGCCCCCAATTCGCTCGACTTTGGCAGCGTCTACGTTGGTGTCACAGTATCCGAGACGCTCATGCTGGGCAATACGGGTACGGCTGACCTGGTGGTCACAGGTATTGGCAGCGACCACCCCGACATCAACAGCAATTTTAGCGATCCCCTGCCGGTTCCTATTGGCAGCAGCCAACCCCTATTTATCTCTTACCTGCCCACCAATCAAGATCTGCTGACCGCTACGATTACTATCACCAGCAGCGGTGGTGTTCTTACTGTGCCCGTGAGCGGAAACAGCCTGCTGCCGCCCATCATTGAGGTGGCACCTGACCACTTCGACGAAACCTTGCCCGCCGGCAGCGTTGTAACACGTAGCCTGACCATTACCAACGCCGGCAGCGATGATTTGACCTTTGCCCTACACACCACTTTCGGTCATGTTGGTTTACCCGGCAGCACCACACCCCGGGTGCTGCTGCTTGTCAGTGGTGGCAATCCCGAAACAGCCAGAACGTATCTAGTGGCTACCGGGCTGTTTGAAACGGCCGATTTTGACATTCTCAATAACCCCAGCAACCTCACGCTGGCCATGCTCCAACCCTACGACGTCATCCTGGTTTGGAACAGTTCTACCTTTAGCAATGCGCAGAATATGGGCAATGCGCTAAAAGAATTTGTGGATGATGGGGGAGGTGTTGTGCTGGCTACTTACAGCCTCACGACTAATTGGGGCATCCAAGGCGGCATACTCGATGCCGGTTACTCTCCTTTCTTGCCTGGTTCAACCCAATCGGTTTCCGGCCAATTAAATATGGACAGCCTGGCCGACGCCAATCACCCCATATTTACCGACATCACGGCGGCACCCGTTTACTGGTCTAACAATAACTATTCTAACCCCGCACTCAATAGTGGCGGTCTCTTGTTGGCGCAAGATACGGCCGGTAACCGGGTAGTAGCCCAAAACGAAACAGGCAAAGTGGTGGGTATTGTCATTTACCCCGGTAATCTTAACAGCAGTAACAGTGAAACCAGCCGCTTGTTTGCCAACGCCCTCTACTTTGCCCACCAGCCTTTTACCTGGCTAGGGGCCGATCCCACCGAAGGGACAATACCCGGCGGCAGCAGTGAAGCCGTGACAATGACGCTGGACGCCACTGACTTGATCAGCGGTACGTACCAGACTGATTTATTCGTCAACAGCAACGATCCCTTCACGTCGTTGGTTACAGTGCCAGTTACCATGACAGTGGTGGGTTCGCCTCTGCTGGAAGCAGCACCTGATCCGCTTGAGTTTGGCACGGTGTATGTGGGCGTAACGGCCGTACACCCCATCACCGTCAGCAACAGCGGTACGGCGGCTATGACTCTGCTCAGCACAGGCAGCAGCCATCCTGATGTGACCATTCTCCTGACCGACACCATTCCCCTAACGCCGGGAGCGCAACAGCCGCTAAGCGTGACCTACGCCCCCACGGCCCAAGCCCCGGTAACGGCCACCATCACCTTCACCGGCACAGATAATACCACTGCCACGCTGGTTGTCACCGGCCAGGGGTTGCTGCCACCAACCGTCGCGGTCGATCCCACCAGCTTTGAAGAAACAATTGCTGCCGGCACCAGTCTGACCCGCAGCGTGACCATCAACAACAGTGGGGACAGCCCGTTGACCTACACGCTGGCTACAACCTACCAGGGTGGCGTTGCCGGCCTGACAGTAACCGACGATTTTGATCCGGGCATTGATTTTAGCCAGTGGTCAGACATCGTTGGCGGCACGGCTTCCACAAATTGTGGTTCCGTAAGTGGCAACGCCCTTTACTTTAGTGGCACACAGCGCCGGGCCGAAACAATTGACCTCAACACCACCTACGGCGGACAAATTGCTTTCTACCTCAAGATTGGAACCGGCAGTTTCCCCTGTGAGCAAGCCGATTCCGGCGAAGAAGTTTATCTTCAATACTCTAACAACAGCGGTGCAACCTGGACAACAATTGACGTTTACGGCGTGGCTGCCTACCCCAATTTCACACCGATTGTACGTGAAATTCCGGCCGAGGCGCAAAGTGCCGCTACCCGCTTCCGTTGGATTCAACTCAGTCACAGCGGCACCTCATATGATCATTGGGCCATCGACAATGTCCATGTCCAAAGCCTGGGACTTGTCTTTGCCTCACCCGATAATGGGGTCATTGAAGCCGGCAACAGTCTGGAAACAGTCTTGACCCTGGACGCGACAGAATTGATCAGCAGCACCTATCTGGCCAACGTTAACATTTATAACAATGATCCTTTCAACGCCTGGGTAACAGTTCCGATAACGCTGCATGTAACCGGCATTCCGGCTATTGACTTGATCACGCCGGCGCTGGATATGGGCACAGCGTTTGTAGGCTATCCCACCACCCGTACGCTTACTGTAGCCAACACAGGTACCGACGTGCTGCACATCAGCGCCATCACCAGTGACAACAGCCACCTATCAGCCAGCGGGCAGCCGCTTACCATTCCAGCACGTGAACAGCGTAATTTTACCGTTACCTACTTGCCTGCCGCTCCCGGCACGCTGGACGCCAATCTCATAGTTTACAGCAGCGATCCGGACAGCCCGGCCCAGGTTGTGCCCGTCGCCGGTGATGCTATCCATCCACCGGCCTTAACCTACAGTCCCACCAGCTTTAGCTTTAGCGTCAATACCGATCAGATCGTGACCCAGACCTTAAACCTGGGCAACGATGGCCTTAGTGATCTTACCTTTGACCTGAGTACGGCTTCTGACCGTGTGCAGTTGACGCCGATTACGGGCACGATTGCGGCCGGCGGCCAGCAGGTCATTTCTGTAACCGTCAATGGGGTGCAGTTTAACCAGGGCAGCTACAATGATCAGGTTATCATTACCAGCAATGACCCGGAAGCTGCCACTGTCTCCCTGCCGGTGAGTATCGAAGTTGTATTGGTGGCCCCCGGCCAGCCCACCAACCCCAGCCCGCAAGATGAAGAACTGAACGTACGCATTGATAAAACGTTGACCTGGCAGGCCCCGCCCCACGCCACCTCTTACGACCTGACCTTGTGGCCTGAAGGAGAATCCCGTCCCGGCACACCGACGATAACGGGGTTGACCGGCACCAGTTATAATCCGCCGGGCAACTTCCCCACTGACGCCCGCTACTATTGGGATGTGTTGGCCCGCAACAATGCCGGCACCACTCAGGGAGCGCAGTGGAGCTTTGTTACCGAAACATTGCCCGATCTGGAAGTGACCGGCATTACTGTGCCCCCCACAGCCTTTTCCGGGCAGCCATTTGAGATTAGCTGGATTGTGACCAACAACGGCGACCGGGGCACCACGGTCGCCACCTGGTATGATCGCGTTTATGTCTCTACAAGCCCCACGTTTGATTCGGCCACGGCCGTTTATCTCGGTCAACGCAGCAATCCGGCCTATTTGGGACCGGGGGAAAGTTATGCACGCCAGGCCGAGTTTACTCTGCCGCAGGGCATTAGTGGCAACTATTATGCCTTTGTAGTAACGGATGCCACCAACCGTATGCGGGAATCTGATGAAGCCAACAATACCGGTACGAGCAGCAGTACTATCAATGTTCAACTGACGCCCCCACCTGATTTACAGGTAACGGCCGTGACTGTACCCAACAATGCCTTTGCCGGTGCTACGATAGCGGTGAACTGGCTGGTAACCAATGAAGGCAGCGGAGGGACAATCCGGGCGACCTGGTATGACCGGCTCTATTTGTCATCAGAGCCGACCCTGAACACGGCCAATGCTACTGTGTTGGCCACCGTCTATCACAACGGTGCCCTGGCTGCCGGACAGGCCTATACCAGCACACGCAACGTCACCTTGCCGCACACAATTTTTGGTGACTATTATCTCTTTGTTGTGACCGACATATACAACAACGTCTATGAATATATCTATGATGATAACAACACCAGCGACGCAGCCGGGCCAATTGACATTTCCCTGAGCGCTGTACCTGACCTCGAAGTTACCAGTCTGGAGACGCCTCCAGCCGCCGAATCGAGCAGTACCATCAATGTCGAATGGACCGTGACCAACTGGGGCACCGGGCCAACCTTTGAAACAACCTGGCGTGATCGGGTTTACCTGTCTACGTCTCCTACCTTTACGACCACGGAGGCCGTTATATTGGCCACCGTCACGCGTAATGGCTCTCTGGATATGGGGGCAAGCTATTCTGTCTCTAGAGATTTGACCCTACCTGACGGCATTAGCGGCACATACTACATCTATGTCTGGACTGATTTTGCCAATCAGGTGTTTGAATACATTTTTGAAGACAATAACATCACCCGCAGCGACTCTGTCGCTGTCACCCTGGCCCAATCGCCTGATTTGATTGTGCCTGAAGTAGAGACAAGCGCAACGGCCGTTGTAGGCGGCAACCCCATCGTCGTTAACTGGACCGTTGCTAATCAAGGAGAGGCTACCCCCACTACCTCCTGGCAGGATAGAGTTTATCTCTCTCCCCTGCCCACTTGGAATGGCACAGGGTCACTGCTGGGTACATTTACCCGCCCGGCTAACCTGGCTCCAGGTCAATTCTATACCCAAACCCGCACTGTGGTTGTGCCCAGCCATCTGGCCAGCAACAATTACTACCTCTATATTTGGACGGATGCCACCAATACGGTGTATGAACATGAGGCCGAAGACAACAACGTAAGCCGCGCTGCCAATCCCATTGCCGTGACTGCACCCAGCCAGGCAGCTCCCACCGATCTGGTTATCGGCACTGTGTCGGGGCCGGTCAGCGGCAGTTCGGGTGGCTCTATAGCCGTTAGCTGGACGGTGACCAATACGGCCGGTCACGCTACGGTGGCCACATCCTGGCGTGATGGCGTGTATCTGTCAGCAGACACGACCTTGAACTCTGGCAGCGATATTCTGCTAGTCAACCCACTCCGCTCTGGCGCTTTGGCCGCCGGCAGCAGCTACCAGCGCAACCTCACCGTTAATCTGCCTAACGGCATTGAGGGAGAGTATTACCTCTTCTTCCGTAACGATATTGACAACCAGGTCAACGACAACAACCGCAGCAACAACACCACCTACCTGATTACGCCAATCAGCATCACGCTCTCGCTGTCGCCTGATCTGGTGCCTACGGTGGTCAATCCAGCAGCCAACGCTACTGCCGGTCAGCCGCTTGAGCTGGTCTGGTCTGTGGCCAACCAGGGCCAGGCCACGGCTAATGGTCCCTGGTATGATGCTGTCTATCTGTCAGACAACGCCACGCTGGAAACAGGCGACCAGCGACTCGTCCGTCGTACTATTTCCGGCAATCTGGCGCCAGGCGCAGCCTATACCCAAACGACCAGCGTCAACATCCCTCAGGGCATATCGGGCATCTACTATCTGCTGCTGCAAACGGACAGCCGTAACGATGTGTATGAGCATGGGGCCGAAGACAACAATGTGGTCGGCTGGCCTATTACCGTTACCATACCGCCGCCGGCCGATCTGACGGTGTTGACGGTGACTGTGCCCTCAACGGCCGTTCCCGGCGACCCTATCACTATCGACTGGACAATACAAAACATAGGCGATTCCCCGGCCAACGGCACGATGTGCGACGCCGTCTTTATTTCCGGTGACACCACCTGGAACGTCAATGATGCCCACGTGGGCAACCACTGCCGCACCATCAACCTGGCCCCCGGTGATATGGCCGCTTTTGAGCTGCAAACCACCATGCCCAGCCGAGAAACGTTGGCCAACCTTCACAGCAATCTGACCGGCGATATGCCCGGTGTCACGCCCGGCGAATATTACGCCATCGTTCGTACCGACATTCTCAACAATATCAACGAAAGTGACCTGAGCAACAATACCGGTGTCTCCACTGATACCATGATGGTTGACGTGACGCCGCTGACTCTGGGCGTACCGGTTAGCGGCACCTTGGGTACGAGCGACGGCCGTTTCTATCGTGTAGATGTGCCTGCCGGTGAAACGCTCCTGGTAACGCTGGCCAGTAATAATGGGCTGGCCGCCAATGAACTATATGTACGTTACGGCCAGGTTCCCAGCCGCAGTAATTTTGACTACGCCTTTACTACGCCGTTGCAGGCCAACCAGGAAGTAATCGTTCCCGCCACACAAGAAGGTACCTACTACATCTTCCTCTACGGAGCCAACGTGCCCGGCGGTTCTCAACAAGCAACCATAACGGCCGAACTGCTTGAGTTTGAAGTTCGCGCCATCGACAGCAACCGTGGCGGCAATGTAGGTGAAATCACGGTTCGGGTTCAGGGTGCCAAGTTCGATGACCTAACCACGATTACCCTGGATAGCCCTGCCCTTTCCACCACCATTCCCGCCTACAAAATAGAATATATCCATCCAAGTCTTCTCTTTGCCACTTTCGATCTTTTGGGCGCTCCGGCTGGCAGCTATGACCTGATTGCCGAAACTGTTGCTGAAGATCCCGCCATATTAATAGATGGCTTCACTGTATTAGAGGGGGGTGGGCCGCAACTGGTCACCAGCATCAATCACCCGGCCAATACGCGCCCCGGCAACCGTATGGCTATGACCATATACTTTGCTAATGCCGGCACCACAGATTTGCCGACACCGATGAAACTACTGCTTAGTCAGGGTGGTGCGCCCATTGCCCAATCACCCGCAGGCCTGACTAATGGGTCTACCAGCCTACACCTGATGCTGCAGGAAAAAAACGGGCCCCAAGACGTACTGCGGCCGGGTGCTACCGGCTCTATTGTTGTGTATACACAAGCCACCAATGCACTCAGTTTTAGCCTCTACGATCTGGAACCGGGATCAGATATTCCCATCCCTTGGGACGATATGAAGGCAGATTTTGCCCTACCCGGCTATCTGGATGATGCTTACTTTGAGTCTTATTGGGATTATCTACGCATGGCAATGGGGGAAACCAATGGTGAGTTGAGAGCTAATATTCTGGCTCGCCAGCACGCACTGCGGCAGTTGGGTTATGACGCTTCGGTAGCTGACATATATGCTATCATCCAACTGGAAGCCGCCTATGCCGGTGAAGATCCAGACTGGGCCGATGAACTGCCACTGTTTGGACCACAGGCGTATACCCTGCACAACGATCCCGTTGATGTTAATTTCAATACATGGGGAGATGGGGGTATTGATAACAGTCGGCCGTATGATCCCAATCAGCCAACACGCGTCATCATACACGGCTTTAGAAATACCGGCGGTAATGCCGATAATAACTATACGCCCCAACCGTGGATGAGCGATATGGCCAATGCTCTGCGACAACGAGAGCCCAACTCCAATATCATTGTCGTAGATTGGGCGGACGGTGCCCAGCGAGCGCTGTGGAATTATTCGCAATCTGCCAGAGATACACTTGATGTTGGTGGACAGGTAGCGACACATCTGAGAGAGATTGGAGCCAACCCTGACAATACCCACTTAATTGGACATAGTTTAGGGGCACAGACGGCTGGGTACGCTGGCATGCTTTATGAAGCACGTACTGGAAACCAAATAGACCGCATTACCGGACTTGATCCGGCTGGTCCTAATTTTGAAGGGCGTGATCCTATCGTGCGCCTGGATCCTACTGATGCCCGCTTTGTTGACATTATCCATACCTCTGACACATTGGGTGACTTTAATCGAATTGGTCATGTTGATTTCTTTCCCAATCAGGGGGATTGGTTCCAACCCGGCTGCTGGAATTTCACCTGCAACCATAGTTACGCCATTGAACTGTTTATTGATTCGATCAACGGTCAATTTTTTATGACTGATGACGGCACGATTATGGGCTACGACGTCCAGCGCTCTGCCAGAGGTGAACACAATCTAAACACACGAGGAGAACCCTATACAAATCCTGATGGGAAGCGTTTTCCCATTATAGACATTATCATTATTCCACCCCAATTCCCGGGTGATAGCTGGACCATTATTATCATCTTCTCTTATGATCCTAACGATATTCTAGGTCCTGAAGGGTATGGAGATGCTAAGTGGATACCGGCTGACACTACCCTGGATTATATGATTCGCTTCGAGAATGATGAGGAGTTGGCCACGGCCGCCGCCCAACGGGTTACTATCGACCAAACGTTAGATGAGCATCTCGACATTCGCACCTTCCGCCTCGGCTCATTTGGCTTTGGCGATCACATCTTTGAAGTGCCAGAAAACCGCTCTTTCTACCAGTCCCGCATGGATCTGGTTGATGAGCTAGGGTTGTTTGTAGACTTCTTTGCCGGTATCAATATTGTAACGGGTGAAGCCTTCTGGATATTCCAATCGATTGATCCCCAAACGGGTGCGCCCCCCACCGATGCCCTGGCCGGCTTCCTGCCTCCCAATGTGGAAGAAGGGGAAGGTGAAGGCTTTGTAACCTATAATATCCGCCCCCGTTTGACAGTTGAAACGGGTGATGTGGTCGATGCCGAAGCGCGTATTATCTTTGACGATAACGATCCTATCGACACGCCGCCTATTTTTAACACCTTAGATGCCGGTAAGCCGACATCAGCCGTAGATCCGCTGCCGGAGCGCATTCTCGGTAATGAAGTGGTGTTAACCTGGAGCGGCAGCGACGATGAAGGTGGCTCTGGTCTACATTCGGCAGACCTTTACGTGTCGGTAGATGACAGTCCCTTTGTCCTGGTCGAACCGGATCTTACTGAGTCAACGTATGTTTTTAATGGTCTCATGGGCCATACCTATGGCTTCTATACTCTGGCCCGGGACAATGCCGGCAACCGGGAAGCAGCCAAAACAACGGCCGATACCGTCACCTTCCTCTTTGAAGCCGGCGAACCGGCTATCATTCTGCTAGAAGCCAATCCGGAGGCCATAACGGCTGATGGGGTCAGCAGCAGTGTGATTACGGCCACCGTGACGGATGGAGATGACATCCTGCTGCCAGGCGAGGTGGTAACGTTCACCACCTCACTAGGCAGCCTGAATGTCTTGACGGCAACCACAGATGTCATGGGCGTGGTTACGGCCACCCTAACAGCCGGCATGACGCCCGGAACGGCCGTTGTCGCCGCCCAATCAGGTGAAGCCAACAGCGATATGGCGATACCGCTGCTAGACAGGCCCATCGCCGACCTGATAGCCACGAACAACAGCCCCACAACAGTAGGCCAGACCACCGCTTTGACGGCTACCATAGCAGAAGGTAGCAATGTTTCCTATCTATGGGCCTTTGGCGACGGTGTAATGGGCAACGGTATCACCGTAACCCATCAATATAGTGAAACGGGCATCTACACAGCTATTGTCACTGCCACCAATCCGGTTAGCAGCCTGACGGCCAGTACGGTTGTCACCGTCACCGACATCCCGGTGGCCGGTTTAACGGCCGACAACAGCAGTCCCACCGACCTGGGTCAAGCCACAACCCTGACGGCTACCGTCACGGCCGGCAGCAGCATAACCTATACCTGGGACCTGGGAGACGGCACATTGGCCACCGGCCCCATGGTAGACCATACCTATGCCCAATTAGGTGTCTACACGGCCGTTGTCACCGCCAGTAACAGCGTCAACAGCCTGACGACCAGCACGGTGGTCACTATTACCGACACGCCGGTGGCCGGTTTAACGGCCAACAACAGCAGTCCCACCAACCTGGGCCAGGCCACAACCCTGACGGCTACCATCAGCGCCGGCAGTAATGTGACCTATACCTGGGACCTGGGGGACGGCACGCTGGCCGGCGGTCCGATTGTGGACCACACCTATGCTGAAACGGGTGTCTACACGGCCGTTGTCACCGCCAGCAACAGTGCCAACATACTCACAGCAACTACCACGGTAACGGTAACGGCCGATGTCCCTCCATCCGATATACCTATCGCCGGCCTAACCGCCGCCAGCAGCAGTGCCACCGAATTGGGTGAACCCACGTTCTTTACAGCCACCATAACGGCCGGAACCAATGTGGTTTATACCTGGGATTTCGGGGACGGCAGCAGTGGCAGCGAAGCCCAAACGAGCCATGTTTATGCGGAACGAGGCAGCTACACCGTATCGGTAACCGCAAGCAACGCCGTTAGCACGGCCACGGCCACTATCGAAGTGTCCGTCACCGGTCCTTACCACCTGTTCCTGCCCGTGATTACCAACGCCCAAGCAGCAGGCCAGGCGCAGATTCCCCCTGAGCCCGGCCTGGGCGCCCTGTCACCTGGGGACGCGACCCCTATGGCGGCGTTAATGGGCAGCAGTCATTTTCTGCCCTATTAAATGACATAGGCTGCGTACAGCAGAACGGAAAGGAGAACCCTGTCTGTTCTGCTGTACACAGCCCAAATGTTAAGATGTTTGACAGAACATGCGTTTTCCTGTATATATAGTCTCTGTGAAAGTATGCTGGCAGTGGACCCCATCTTTTTTTAACGCAACCACAACTTAGGGCAACCCTTAACGTGAACGGGCAAGCGGGTAAAGCGGATACCCTTGGTCAGGCTATGTGCTAACTAGTGGCCCACAAATTAGTGGCCCACAAATTAGTGGCCCACAAGTTTAGTGACCATGTTAGCGGCTGATGCTTTGTGGCCTGACGGGTTAGGTAAGGATCACAGATAGAAGTATCCCCTTTCACGATACACACATTTATGAAACCAAAAACTGGGCTTTTCTCTACTGTGAGATGAGTAAACCAATACCCAAGCCCGGTTTCTTTATTAGACACACTATTAAGAACTTAGTATTTAGGAGATCGATTTAAACGAAAGAAAGATTATGAGTAAAAATTTGAAAATTATTCCCTTGGGCGGCCTGGGGGAGATTGGTAAGAATATGACCATTTTGGAATACGGCCGTAACCAAATTATTATTGACTGCGGGGTTATGTTCCCCGAAAATGACATGTACGGCATCGACCTGGTGCTGCCCCAATTTGACTACGTAGTAGAAAACCAGGACATTTTACGCGGTATTGTGTTGACCCATGGTCACATGGACCATATTGGTGGCCTGCCCTATTTGCTAAAACGAATTAAGGCCCCCATTTACGGCACGGCCCTGGCCTTGGGCCTGGTTAAACGGCAGCTAGAAGAGGCCGGAATTTACGGCACCGAACTAAACATCATTACCGAAGAGGATAAAATCCACCTGGGGCCGTTCCGCGTCAGTCCCTTCCCCGTGGCTCACTCCATTCCCGAAGCTATGGGGCTGGTGATTGATTCCCCGGTAGGCGCAGTGGTTTTTACCGGTGACTACAAGCTGGATGAAACACCGGCCGGCGGACGTACCACCGACTTAAAACGATTGAAGAAGCTAACTCCCAACGGGGTACTGGCCCTGTTGGGCGACAGCACCGGGGCGGACAAACCGGGTCGGACACAAACCGAACAGGTAGTCACCAAAACCCTGGATGAGTTGTTTGCCAACGCGCAGGGACAGCGCATCATTATTGCCACCTTCTCCTCACTGCTGGCCCGATTACAAGCGATTATGGATTTGGCCCAGAAACACGGCCGTAAAATCGCCCTCACCGGCCGCAGCCTGGTTGAAAACGTGGCCCTGGCCCGTGAATTAGGCTATATGCGTCTGCCCGACAGGCTGTTAGTAGAGGTGGACGCCAAGGGCGTTAATGGCAATATTCCCGACGGGGAACTAATCATTCTCGCCACCGGTTCACAGGGTGAGCCACGCTCGGCCCTTAACCGGATGGCCACCGGCCAACATCGCCAGGTTCAGGTCCATCAGGGCGACCTGATCATCATTTCCGGCGGCACCATTCCCGGCAATGAAGAAGATGTAGGGCGCATGCTCAACAAGCTCTTTGAGCGGGGTGCTGAGGTGATTTACGGTGACCTGGCCCCTATTCATGTATCGGGCCACGGCAGCCGTGACGAGATACAGCAGATGATTGAGACGGTACAACCCCGCTTCTTGATTCCGGCCCATGGCGAGTCTCGACATTTGCATCTGCACGCCGGGCTGGGCAAAGCAGCCGGAATGGATCCGGACAACATTTTTGTACTGCGGAATGGGCTGGTTTGGACCAGTGATGGGCAAGCAGCCTGGCTGGAAGCGTCTGTACCGGCTAATGAAGTGCTGGTCGACGGCCGCCTTATTGGCGAAATCGGTGACCTGGTTATGCGCGACCGGCAGCGGTTGTCGCAAGATGGGTTTATTGTGGTGATGGTCCCCGTAAACGGCAGCAATAAGCTGGTGGGCGAACTACAAATTGTCAGCCGAGGCTTTGTCAATGTTGGTGAATCGGGCGACCTGTTAGAAGCAGCCCGGCGCGAGGTATCTAAAAAGCTGCGGCAGAATAACGGCCGTTCAGGCAGCACCCAGGACACCATTCGCCATACCCTGGAAAACTTCTTCTACCGGGAGACCCAATCGCGGCCTGTGATTTTGTCTAACCTGGTACAGGTATAAACCGGATAGAGCGTAACCAAAAAAAGAGCGCTGCGTACTACGTCTTACGCATTATCAACAAATCCCGTGTCTACTTACCGCAATCCCCACGTACGCGGGGATTGCGGTGAAATTCCAGACTCGTGCTGACTTGTACTGAGCGCAGTCGAAGTAAAGGCTCAGTAGTTACCAGGCAAGCATGGTGTTAAACCGGCCAAACTCTCTGCGCCTACTTCGGCTACGCTCAGCACAAGTCTGCGCCTCTGCGTTAGGAGTTATCAAATTCCCCAAAGCTATTTTTCTTAACTCCGGCCGTAAACCGGCACAGCCGCACCCTGGACCGCTTGCGCGGCGGGTGAAGCCAGGAAGAGAATGACAGTGGCCAGGTCAGCGGGTGGCACCCATTTTTCAAAATCCGCGTTGGGCATTGCTTCCCGGTTGGGGGGCGTATCAATGGTGCCCGGTAAGATACAGTTGACGTTAATCCCCTTATGCTTTAATTCAGCCGCCAGGCTTTCCGTCAGGCGGATTACCGCGCTTTTAGAAACAATGTAGGAAGCCATCCTGGCGCTGCCTTCGAGGGCGGCCCGTGCCCCTACGTTGATGATTTTACCCCCTCCCGCTGCCAGCATTTGCGGCACAACAGTGCGGCAGGTCAAGAAGGCGGTTTTGGCGTTCAAATTGAGCATGAAATCCCACGTCTTTTCATCTGTTTCGTGGACGGGTGGCCCCATGGTAAAGCCGCCGGCAATATTAGCCAGCACGTCGATACGGCCGTACTGCTGCATCACCTTACCCACCATGCCGTTGACCTGGTCGGCATTGGTCAAATCAATGGCCACGTGCATATAGCTGTCTTCATGTAGGGTTGCGCCATAGGTTGCTTCCAGGGCCTCCAGCTTAAGGTCCACCAGAACCAGTTTGGCCCCGGCCCTGTAAAAAGCCCGCGCCGTCGTCTCACCCAACGTACCGGCCGCCCCAGTCACGATAGCAACTTTATCTGTAAAATCAAACATGGCTTTCTCCTTTACTCTTGCAAAGTCAATCTTCCCCAAGAAGTGGGGTCGGCATAGAGGCGGGTGGAAACGTTGGAGATCATCATTTGTTGTTGAGCCGTGTCGGGGGTGTCGTTGTCGTTGACGTTGAGAGCCAACCCCAACTGCATTTCGGGCGTAGGAGTCAGGTTCAGGTTGGACCAGGGAATAGCCGCTTCCAAAATGTAGCCAGCGCCGGTCTGGCGGGCCGCAACAAGAATGTTGTGCCCGCCGGCCGCATCCCGCATTACGCCTTCTGTCGTTCCCTGAAAGCGAAACGCTGAGGGTGGAATGTCATCAAAATTGCCGGGCGAGAGGGCAATTTGAAAATTGGTTGGGCCGAGGGTGCGCGCATTGCGACCGGGGTTGGTCTCGATTTGCAATTCCAGGCTGTCCCCACGAAAGATAAGGTTGCCCCGCTGAGTCTGTACATGAACATCGTCGGTAAC
>JAWOIM010000324.1:0-8375 GCA_046484685.1 Chloroflexota bacterium
AACTTCCGTCTCTATTTTTCGCATTTGCGACTCGCCTAAAAGTGATGCGTGAAACGTAAAACGTAAAACGTAATTGAACGCCCCACGTCTCACGTATCATATCAAACCAGACAGTTCGGTTTGTAGTGCCTGCTGCAGCCGGATAGCCGGCTAAAGCCGTTACTACAAACCCGTAAACCAATTACTGCTTACCGATTACCGGTTACCGGTGGTTACTGATTACCGAGCAGTTGGTAAACGGCCGTTCCTATGACAGCCACCGCCGCTAAAATACGCAAAACATCCTGGGCTTGTAAGCTGGCAATCTGGCTGGGACGCCCCTCAACATAGGCGGGGGCGGCCAAATGTTCCTCGCCCACCAGAAGTTGATCGGTAACGGCGGCGGCCACCGCCAACCCAATCGGATCATCCGTGCCGATAACCTGTGCAACTTGCTGCCGCTGCCCCGCTTCGCCAATAAGCGCCAGTTCGGCCCCAAACCGGCCGGCCATCACATTGCCAATCACACGATTTTGCTGCATGATGCTGGCCACGCCCACGGCATAAGCAAAATTGTCGCTCTCATGGGCCACAAACTGAACCAGCCTGGCATCTAAAGGCAGCAGCGGATTAACTTTTGCCAGGCCACGCTGCAAGCTGTCCTGGGCCGCAGGCAGCAGCGTACCTTCACCCACGGTAACTAAGGGGGCCGCTTCGCTAATTGTTCCCTCTTGAGCCAGGTTGTCCAGCACGGCCAGGCCGGCCACGCTGGAGGCACTGGCCAGGGTATGCAGTCCACCTTGCCCCAGCGTAATGTGCAGGCGGCCACCACTTTCAATCGCCTGCCCCATTTGCCCCTTGAGGCTGTTATAGCTGGGCAACGGCCGTAACACCACGTCGGCACTCCGCTTTTGTCGTTGCGTTAACACAACGAGAAGCAGCGCAGTAAACAGGATAATGGCCAGAGTTGCTAGTAGTTCCATTGATGTTCAGTAGGTCAGTAACCGGTAATTAGTGGTCAGTAAGGTGTGGGGTATGGGTCACCCTTTCACCTTGTCATTCTCTTGGTACAGCAGTGAGCGCAAAACCTCCAGGGCGGCAGGGTCTTCAAGCAAATAGGCGACCTGTTGTATTTTGGCTGCGGGAAATGTGACTGAGAGAAGCGGTTGAGCCAGCCACACCAATTGACCACCTAAAAAGGCCAACGGCGCACCCGCTTCCAGAAGGGCCAGGGCCGCTTCTGACCAGCCGCGACGTTGAATAAAAACGGCCGTTTCCGCCACAAACCTGGCTAACTCCTTATTTAGGTCCGCTTGTTCGGTTGCAAGTGAATCCACGCCAGCAGTTACCCCACCATCAAATGAATGTCATTGTCAACATAATAATTGGGCAGAGTATAACACGTTTACATAGGGGTGTAAAGCAAGGGCAAAGTGCTAAAATAGTTAAAATTAGGTATAGTCTGACCGCTTTTGGCCCCCTGCCGGTGAAGGCGTATAATTCAGCGTTCAGTGTTCAGGATTTGGTGCAAACTGAATACCAGGCACTATAGGGTTGGGCCGCAAACTTTGCGCCATCTGCATTAATTTTTCAACCATACGTGTCAGCTTAAGGTACAGACCTGACAGGTTTGGGCAAGCGCTCTCGACTGACAATAGCTATTCGGAAAACCTGTCAGAGCTTAAGTTGACAGCAATAATTTTTCAACGCAAGCTTGTGCTGAGCGTAGCCGAAGTAGGCACGAAGAAAGCGAAGACATAAAGGAACAAACCATGCGCGTCAAAGTGATTCTCAATCCCTGGTCAGATCGGGGACGAGCCGCCAAACTGGAGCAGCAAATTCCTGTCTGGGCCAGACAGGCCGGCGGCGAGTTGGAGCTGGTATTGACGGAACGACCAGGCCATGCCAAACAATTAGCCCGCGAGGCCACCCTGGCCGGCTATGATTTGGTCGTAGCCGCCGGTGGTGATGGCACCGTTCATGAAGTGGTTAACGGCCTGGTCCAGGGCGGACAGGCCACGGCCACGCTGGGCGTCATCCCCGTCGGCTCCGGTAATGATTTTGCCTTCTCCCAGGGCATTACGACCAACCCCGAAGCGGCTGTGCAGCGGTTGTTTAGCGGCCAACCGGTTACGATTGACCTGGCGCGGGTGGAGGATGAACACGGCCGTTTCGCCCTCTTCGACAACAACCTGGGCATTGGGTTTGACGCCATTGTTGTCATCCAAACCGAAGCCATTACCCGCGTCCACGGCTTTCTGATGTACTTCCTGGCCGTGCTGCGCACCATCGCCCTTTATTACCAAACGCCCCACCTGACGCTGGACTTTGACAATGAGCGCGTGGCCCAAGAGGTACTTTTTTTAGCAATGGGCATGGGGCGACGCGGCGGCGGCGGCTTCTTGCTGACGCCTGACGCCCGCCACGACGATGATCTTGTTGATAGCTGCACCGTCGATCCCATTGGCCGGCTGCGTATGTTAGGCATGTTGGGCAAAGCCATTCGGGGAACCCATATCCACGCCCCCTTTGTTACTATGCGAAAGAACAGGCGCATTGTCGCTCAGGCCAATCAGCCTCTCCCTATCCACATCGACGGCGAAATTTTTGCCTACCCCCGCGACAACGTGCGCCAAATTACCGTCACCAGCTTGCCCCAGGCCCTGCAAATAATGAGGTAAAATTAATAATTAATTGTTGAACAGTTGAATTGGTGAATTGTTAATCCACTGCGGCCAACTTCCCGTTAACCATTCAATAATTCACAAATTCACCAGTTAGTTATTGTATAAGGAAGTTATCTATGCGTTCACTCGAAAAAGCCCTCCATGAACATGAGCTGATTGTGCTGCGCGTGATTGGGGAATGGTGGGAGATGGACCTCACCGGTCAGGACAAAACGGCCTGTGTAGCAGCCCTGACAGAGCGGTTGCAGCAGGTAGACATGTCTGCCGAACTGCTCTATTTACCCCCGGAGGAGGCGCAGGCCCTACGTGACCTGGCGGCAGCAGACGGCCGTCTGCCGGTAGCCAAATTCAGCCGCCGCTACGGCGAGGTGCGGCTGATGGGGCCGGGTCGCCTGGAACGGGAAGAACCCTGGTATGACCCCGAAAATGTGGCCGAAGCGCTCTGGTATCGGGGCTTTTTGTACCGGGGCTTTGACGACACGGCCGATGAGATTATCGAATTTTATTATGTACCTACCGACCTGCTGGCTCTCTTCCCCGCTGCTGAAACAACGGCAACAGAACCCCTGGTTCTGGCTGATCGGGCCGAACCGGCGGCCCATTCCAGCCTCACCCCGGCCAATACCCCGGTCCACTATCAGACGGCCGTTACCGACGCCGTTGACGATATAACCACCATGCTGGCCCTGGCCCAGGTCGGCCGGCTGCGGCCCCAACATCTGGAAAACCTGCTGCTCAACGCCGACACCGACCGCCGTTCTCTGCTGCTCACCCTCTGCGAAGAAATGGGGTTGGTCAAACGGCAGGAAGAGCGGCTGCGCCCCACGCGCGCGGCCGTTTCCTGGCTGCGCCAATCTCGTGAGGCCCAACTGCGTGCGCTGGCCGACGCCTGGAGCAGCAGTGGTTGGAACGATTTATGCCATACGCCGGGCCTGGCTTGCGAAGGAGAAAACTGGCGCAATGATCCCCTGCTGGCCCGCTCCGCCCTGCTGGAAATATTGCCTCGCCGGGCCGACTGGTACAGCCTGGCCGGGCTAACCGACCTGATCCGCAGCGAAACCCCCGACTTCCAGCGACCGGACGGCAATTACGACACCTGGTACATTCGGGACAAAGCCAGCGATAACTATATCAGTGGCTTTGAGAATTGGGCGCTGGTCGAAGGGCGGCTGCTCCGCTTTTTACTCTCCGGGCCGATGCGCTGGTTGGGGCTGGTGGAAATTGCCACCGATGACAACAACCCGGCCGACCTGTTGTTTCGCCTGACGACGCGGGCGCTGGATTGGCTTAGCCAGCAGCCTGTTCCCACTGAAGAGGTCAAAGTGCCGCTGGTGGTTCAGCCAGACGGGCTGCTGCTGGTTCCCTACAACGCCGACCGTTACCAGCGTTTTCAGACCGCCCGCATCACGGAGCCGGAACCGGTGACAGCCGGCCAGCCCTTCCCTTACCGGCTGACCCCCCAGTCGCTGGCCTACGCCCGGCAGCAGGGCATTGAACCAGATCGGGTGCTGGACTTTTTGGCACAGGTGAGCGGCCGGCCGGTGCCGGCCGGCGTTAAACGAGCCATCGTGCGCTGGGGGGAGAAAGGAGTCGAGGGCCGGTTGGAAACGGCCGTTATCCTGCGCGTGCGAGATGAAGCGATTTTGGATACGCTGCGCCAAAATCCCAAAACCCGCGACTACATTGGCGAAAGTCTAGGCCCCCTGGCGGCCGTCGTCCGTCCCCACGACTGGCCCCACTTACAGCAGGCCACGGCCGAGTTAGGGTTATTTTTAGAAGCAAATGTAGCAAAGTAGCAAAGTGGCGCAGAGGCAAGCTGACAACACAACTTTGCCCCCTTGCCACTTTGCAACTCTGCACAAAGGAGCAACGCATGAAAAAACGCACCTTGTTCACCCTGCTGGGCCTGGGCTGGGCCGGCTGGGAACTATTTCGCCACCGCTGGCAGTGGGGGTCCCGGCTGCTGGGGCTGCCCAAACCCCATTATCAGGTAGATCGACAGACACCTCTTTCTATTCCCATGCCCGACGGCATCAACCTGATAGCCGACCATTACTTCCCCCAGGCCCAGGGGGAATTCCCCACTCTGCTCATTCGCACCCCCTATGACCGCGGTGAGATAACGGCCTTGTTCGGCCGTTTTTTCGCCGGGCAAGGGTACCATGTGGTAGTCCAGGACACGCGCGGCCGTTTTGGCTCCGAGGGTGAATTTGTCCCTTTTCGCCACGAAGCAGCCGACGGCAAAGCAACGATTGCCTGGTTGGTTCAGCAACCCTGGTGCAACGGCGTGGTGGGCATGTTTGGCCAGAGTTACCTGGGCTACGTGCAGTGGGCGGCCGCCGGGCGTAAACCGCCGGGGCTGCGGGCTATTGTACCGATTGTGACCGAATCCCGCTTAGCCCCTGTTGCCGAAGAGGGGCTGGCTCTGGACAACTGGCTGCGCTGGCTGCTGGTCCTCAGCGTAGATGATCTGGTCAAAGCCGGTAAACCTTTCTGGCAGCGGCTGCGCTTGCTCATGGACACATCTTATCAGAACCGGCTGCTGGAACCGGGGCATTGGCATTTGCCGGTGGGGGAAGCGGATACGGCCGTTCTTGGCCAGCCCATCTCCTTCTTCCGTGATTGGCTGGCCCACCCCCAGCGGGATGATCCCTACTACCAGGACATTGACCACAGCCATCGTGTAGGAGAGATTGAGGCCGAGGCCCATCTGATTGCCGGCTGGCATGATATTTTTCTGGAGCGGCAGTTGGTCGATTATGCCCGGCTGCGGGCAGCGGGAAAACGGCCGTATCTCACCATTGGCCCCTGGACCCATATGGACCTGGTCGGTATGATCGAGGCGCTGCGGCAAGGATTGATCTGGTTTGACAGCCAGCTCAAACAAAAACGGGGACGGCTGCGTACTCAACCGGTGCGCGTTTATATCATGGGCAGCGATGAATGGCGCGAGCTGGACGACTGGCCGCCCCCGACCACTGACACCCCCTACTATCTGCATCCGGCCGGGTCATTGGCCACCCAAGCCCCCCCCGCCGAGGCCCCGCCCGACCAATACCGCTACAATCCGGCCGACCCCACCCCCAGCCTGGGCGGGCCGCTGCTAACGGCCACTGGCGCCGGGGCACAGGATCAGCGGCCGCTGCTCAACCGGGGCGACTGCCTCTTTTACCAGACGGACCCGCTGCTCACCTCACTGACGCTGATGGGGTCGATCAAGTTGGCACTTTATGTCGAGTCTAACCAGCCCTCTACCGACTTTTTTGGCCGGCTGTGTGACGTTCATCCCGACGGCCGGGTGCTAAACATTTGTGAAGGGCTGTTCCGCCTCCGCGATAAAGACCTGACAGGTTTAGACCAACCTCCGATTGTCATACCGACAAATAGCCAAAACCTGTCAGGTCTGGTTCATGCCCTTGAGATTGACATGTGGGCCACCGCCTACTGCTTTCGGCCAGGCCACCGGCTGGCGCTGATCGTTACCAGCGCCGCCTTTCCGCGCGTAGCCCGTAACCTGAACACGGGCGAACCCCACCTGTCTGGCCGGCGATTGCTGGTGGCTACCCAAACCGTTTACCATGATGCGGCCCGGCCGTCGGCCTTGCTGCTACCGGTGGTAGGAGCGTGAAACGTGGCACGTAAAACGTGGCACGTAAAACGTGAATTTTATTGCAACAACTAACGCTTTTGCTTACAATCAGGCTATGTATTTTCAACAGGTGGCTCCTGAACTGGCCAATCTGCCGCTTTTTGAGAGCGGGCTTTTATATGCCGGCGCTGACAATCCACATCAGGTTCAGCGACAATTAGCAGACTGGGCGCGAGCAGGAAAAGTTATCCAACTGCGGCGTGGGCTTTATACCTTATCGCCCGCTTACCAATCAGAACGGCCGCACAGCTACGTTATTGCCAATTATCTGGTACGTGGTTCTTACGTCAGCCTGCATACTGCCCTATCCCACTATGACCTTATTCCCGAACACGTTGCCGTTGTAACCAGCGTTACCACTGGTCGGCCAGGCTCATGGCAAAACGATTATGGCCACTACAGTTACCAACATATTCAACCATCCTTGTTTTTTGGCTTCCATTACCGGCAGGTGACGCCATCCCAATGGGCCTACCTGGCCACACCAGAAAAGGCGCTGCTCGATCTCATTTACCTGACACCTGATGCTGATAATGTTGCCTACATCCGGGCTTTGCGACTGCAAAATCTAGACCAACTCAATATCGAACGACTAACTGCCTATGTAGAGCGGATCAGCAAACCCAAACTTGAACGTGCTCTACCCCATATTTTACAAGCTGTTGAAACAGAGTTAATAGAATACGAGCCATTATGATCCCCTCGCGCCTTTGTCCGTTTTCCCGGTCTTTATCATCGGCTGGGTATATCGCCGCATGAGTCGGAAATTCTGGCCATTAAACTAGAAATTGATACCAATCCGCCGGCCCGGGCGGGGCTGGATACTACGTTTATACAGCAACATGTAACGGTACATGTCCAACACCATGATCGGGCTTCGCTGCTGGCCGGCAAACTTCATGCAATTTTACAACGGGAATATGTCAAAGGGCGTGATTGGTACGACCTTTGGTGGTATCTCAGCCGGCCACAGTGGCCCTCTCCTAATCTTAACATGCTCAATAAGGCCCTGTCTCAGTCGAAATGGGATAAGAGCATTATTACCGATGAAAATTGGCGCAGCCATGTCGTGGCACGATTGGAGCAGGTAGATTGGGAAAGAGTAGTAGCCGATGTGCAACGGTTTTTGATGAAACAGCAAGAATTGGCCGAGTTTAGAAAAGAAAATATCAAAGTACTCTTAACAGGTTAAGTAACTATGGACAATCGGGAACCAGACATAGTTGATGAAGGATACTACAACACGGCCGTTTCCGCCCAATCCCTCCAGCCTGGCCAGATGATAGCGGTACAAATAGACGGCCGTTCCATTATTCTGACTCGCTACGAAGGCCGGCCGGTTGCGTTTGCCGGCCGCTGCCCCCACGCCGCCGCCCCGCTGGCTGAGGGCACACTCTATCGCCACAAGCTGACCTGCCCCGAGCACGACTACTGCTTTGATATTCGCAGCGGCCGTACCCTCTGGCCCCCCGACGAAATGGTCCGCCTGCAACTCTACCCCGTCAAAGAGGAAGATGGCCTGATCAAAGTGAAAACGGACCTGATCCCCTAACCAGATGAGCGGCATCAGGATAAGGTGTTAGCTTTTATTATGCTTCTGCGGCCCCAGAAAGCAACCGATATATGCCCTGGGCGCGACTCATGATTTTGTGTTCAATGAGAGAACGACGCTGGTTCCACACGCTCTGCGTGGGAACCCAGGCCGGGCGCTCTGCGCCCTCTAGACGTGGAGCGCCCGCAACGTCAACATCTTGACGCCTAAGCGCAGCTATGCTATCCTGATACCCATGATGCAAAATTTGTTTGACCAACGATTACAGCAGTTACACAGCTTAGGCCTTAGCAGCCGGATTCGGTTGTTTTGCTGGGGTGATCCTGGTCGAATGGAATAAATTGTAACGTCTTACCATTGAATTCCAACCGCAGGCGCTTCCGGCCCTGCGGTTTTTTTGTTGGTCTTAGATGAAACGGCCGTAGGGATTACCCCGACGGCCGTTTTTTGTTTGGTGGGCATCAGCGGATTTAGAAATAAACGGATTAAGCAGTGGAGAAATAACACT
>JAWOIM010000383.1:0-7201 GCA_046484685.1 Chloroflexota bacterium
CTACCACACCCTCTCCCACCAGCCGCAGCGCCCTGGGTACAGCCAGCAGCGCAACCCCAACAGCCCTGCCCCCCGAAACGGCCGAAACGGCCGTAACTACCGAACCAACCTCACCAGCCCCACCGACCAACACCACCACGCCCCGCCCTGCTCGTGCTGTGGCTGACGGACATCCTACCCCCGACGCCGTCTCTTTCTGGCCCGACCTGCCGGAAGGGGCTTTAATTGCCGTGGAGATGGACAGTACCGCAGGCATCCTGCTCAACGACATACCTGAAAGTGAGCGTGAGGCCCTGGCTGCCGCACTGCTAGACCAGAGCGAGGCCGACTGGCTGGCCCTGGCCCAACGGCAGCTACAACTCACTAACTACCGCCTCAATTTCCGCAACTACATCTATGCCAACAAAGGCCAACTGCCTCTGCCGCCGCGTGAACTGTGGCAGTTGGAACTGACCAGCCAACCACGCCGCGAGCAGGTGGACATCCATGATTATGTTCTGATCGACTACCGCTTCACCGGCACCCTGCTCAGTGACGCCGAGTCACCTGCCCAGTCAGAACCGGCCTTGGCGACAGAAGGGGGCGTCTGGAATGAGCCGTTTATCCTGCCGCTGGACCCCAATTTGCTCTTCCAGCGCACCGGCAACGCCTGTCTGAACGAGGCCGGCTTTCCGCCCAGCAGCTACGACTCGGAAAATGCCTGGATTTTTTATGATTTCGACTGCACGCCTGACAGCACCGGCGCCGTTGGCTGCCACCGCACCGTACGGCCGTCGCTTTCCTGCCGCCAGGCGTTGGCCAATCGGGTAGGGACAACAGAAACGGCCGTTCGCTTTGAGCGGCTGCCCTGGGACGACGACCTGGCCGACAGTGTGCGTATGGGTGAATTGACCACGGTCGATCACCCTGACCTCAAGGTCGTCGGTGAAGACCTAAACGACCACCGGCTGGAATATATCTACTTTGCGCCCAATTCCTGTGGCGTGCAGGAAGGCTGTGTCTCCGGCAGCGGCTGGCGGCGTGTTTTGCGCTTCTCGGCCACTATTCACAACGTGGGCGGCGAGCGGCTGCATATCGGTCCTGTTGTGTCCCAAGATTTGGCTAACAACGTTTTTGTCTACGACTCCTGCCACGATCATTTCCATTATGAGGGATTTGGCGACTTTTATCTGGGGGATGCCGACAATGCCGCCAAACAAGCCTTTTGCATTGAAAGTACCAACCGCTTCAGCAACAATGAATTTTCGCCGCTGGTCCATAACTACACCTGCACTTTTCAAGGCATTGAAGTGGGTTGGGTCGATGAATACGGGGCCGGTCTGGACTGTCAATGGGTAGACGTAACGGACATTATTGACAGCGAGGCAGAAACGGCCACCTCGACTGGCTCAGTGCAGGCTGTTACCCTCCCCCTTGGTCTGCACGTCAACGCCGACCGCTTCCTCTGTGAAGGGGAACCCACGACCGATGAAGAAGGGAACCGGCTGTGGGAGTCGACCGGCCGCACCACCGAACGAGGCGCACCCATTAACCGGCCCGCCTGTGATTTTTTCCCCGGCTGGGATGAGAACAATATTGAGGAGCGACCGGTTGTCATTCCCCCCACGGGCAGCTTTGTGACACAGCCCTGTCTCCACGGCCAGATTGGACCATTGCGCAACTGTGATTTTACCGAACTGCCTTTCCCCATTTTTATTCCGGAAGAGGTTGATGAGGAGGTAGAAGAGGAAGAGGGAGAGGAAGAAACGGCCACGTCGGCCGGCTCAGTGCAAGCTGTTGTTGGTTTCCCCTGCACCCCCGGCCAGACGGTGACATTAAGCTGCGAGCTGCCCAACACAGCCCCGGCACAAACGCTGCGCATCTGTGAAACCAGTGTCGGGCTGCGGGCGGGAACGGCCTGCCTGCTGCAAAATGCCCTGGCCAACCGGCTCTTCACCAGTGAGGGCGGCGAAGTCAGCTTCACCTGCCCCTTGCCCCGCGATGAAAATGAACCGGGCGGCGGCTATGCGCTCTATGTTTCGCCCCTATTGGGCAGCGAAGCAATAGAGCCGGTTAGCTGCACGGTCGTTGAGAGTGAATAAACAGGCAGTTGTGATGAATGTCACAAACTTTAGCTGACAAAGTGGACTTATTATATGATAAAGAGTGGCGTAGAATTAGCTGCATCGGGGAAACGTATATGTGTAGTTGGCCTCCCCTATTGGCCGACAAGCTGCTCGTTTAGATCACCATCTATCCCCACAAATCTTGCGCCAGCAAGTTTGCAGCGAAACATACACAACATTCGTAGCCTCTCCTCTGGAGCGAGGCCGCCGGACCACCCATCGGCGGCCTCGTTTTTTTATGCAAAGGTGTAGAGTGGCAAAGTGGCAAAGTGGCAGAGTTACAGGGTTACAGGGTTGCGAGTTTATTTTGCCTTCTTGCCACTTTGCGCCATCAACGGTAAAACAACCATATGAAAAAGCTACCATTTGCCTGGCTCGGCTCTAAGCGGGCCCAGAAACAAGGGGCAGGTGACAAAGCGAGCCTGCTCGACCTGGGCCGGCGGCTGGGCCTGCCCGTGCCGGAAGGGGTTGTTTTGCTGCATCGGCTGTATGCGCTGCTGCTGGAGGCAGGCGTCATTGTCAAAGAAAACGGCCGTATTCACTGCCCCGATCCCGTTTGGTTAAAACAGGTTTTAACCGCAGACGTGCGCCTACCGCTCCTCAGCGGGCCAATGGTCGTCCGGGCTGCCTTTGCCACCCCTGATAGTCGGTCGGCTGCTGCCATCGCTCCCCAACTGGACGTTAATTTTGACGACTCCCAGGCCGTCGCCGACGCCCTGTGCGACCTATGGACGGCCGTTTCTGAACAACCCGACACCTTTCGCCGTGATTTAATTATTCAGAAGCCTGTGTCTATACGAAATGAAGGAGTTTTATTTTCTGATCCGGCTTATCAAGACGATTTGGTATGCAGTGGGCAGTATTCACTATTCAGTGATCAGTATTCAGGAGACGGTGAACAGGTGTTGCTGCCGCAGTTGCGAAGGGGGGAGCAGGCTGAGGCCGGCATACCCCCGTTTGGGCAACGTCTGCAAATGCTGCTGCGTGGCGTACGCCATACCTTTGGTCAGGGGGCCTGGCGCGTAGAGTGGGCCGACGACGGGCAGATTTGCTGGCTGCTCCAGATCAATCCGTTGACCCAGCCGCCGATCCGGCCCGACCTGTTTATGCCGGCAACCCTAAACGGGTTACTGCCGGAACGGCCGTCGCCAGCGGTAAGCGAACGCCTGGTGGCTGCCAGTGCCGATTTGTATGACCTGTTTCGGGATTTAGACAGCAGCCTGCCGGCCAACCGGTCGTTGGTGCAGATGGTGGCAGAACGGCCGTCTCTCAACCAAAGCCTCCTTACCGACACGATGCGTCACTGGGGGCTGCCCACCGCCCCCGTCTCTGCCCTGCTGGGTGGGGCAAATGGCCGGCCGGCCGGCCGGCGTTGGGGACGTGGCCTGCGCCGTGGGTGGCTAATGCTGCGGTTGGGACGGCGCCAACTGCGCACGGCGTCCCAGGCTTCTTCCCAGGCAGCCCGCTGGCGCCGACGGGCCGCGGAGACGGCAGGGGAAGAAACGGCCGTCAGCCACACCCTAACCGAATTGTGGATTGCCGCCCTGACCGCCCACCTGTGCCTGCTAGGTCCGCTCAGCCCGGCCCAGCCCCGCCTGGCCCAGGCTCAAACCATCTGGCGTGAAGAAACGGCCGCGGCCCTCTCTGTTTTGAATGAGAAATTGGCCCGGCCGGCAGACTTAATCCCTTGACAGTAGCTTTAGGCAAAGCCGGTATGGTAAAATGTGGGCAAGCATTTTTAGGTATGGTTCATTCTGGATAAAACTACCTTTGCAAATTTTCGACTGTAGCCGCGGTATCCCTACCGTGCCGGTGTAAACGCGGTAAGGATACCGCGGCTACAAATTGTAAAGGACTTTGTTGCACTAATAAACCATTCCCATTTTTATTGCAGTACGTGGGTATTATCCTATGCCAATGAAGCAAACAAAAATAAGCCAGGAAATGGAAATTGAGTCAATTGATTCTTTACAAGAAGCATTGCGCGCCCAGTTGTATGTAGCCGACCGGGGTCTGGCCACGGCCGTTTACCTGACCCTGAAACTACAGCGGCCGTTATTCCTGGAAGGGGAACCGGGCGTAGGCAAAACAGAAATTGCCAAAGTGCTGGCCAATCTGCTGGACACCAACCTGATTCGGCTGCAATGTTACGAAGGGCTGGACATCAATCAGGCCGTCTACGAATGGAACTACACGCGCCAGATGCTCCATATTCGCCTGCTGGAAGCACAGGGGCAGCGGGCCGACGAGGCAGAGTTGTTTGGCGAGAGTTTTTTGCTGGAACGGCCGCTGCTGCAAGCCATCCGCCACCAGAATCATCGCCCGCCCGTCCTCCTTATCGACGAAATAGACCGCAGCGACGAAGAGTTTGAAGCCTTTCTGCTGGAAATCCTCTCCGACTTTCAAATTACCATTCCCGAAATCGGCACCATCAAAGCCGGCCGGCCCCCGGTTGTCATCCTGACCTCCAACCGCACGCGCGAAGTCCACGATGCCCTCAAGCGGCGCTGCCTCTACTACTGGATCGACTACCCCACCTTCGAGAAAGAGCTGGAAATTGTGCAAACCAAAGTGCCCCAGGCGCCGGCCCAACTGGCCCAGCAAGTGACCGCCTTTGTCCAGGAGCTGCGCCAGGCCGACCTCTACAAAATCCCCGGCGTAGCCGAAACGCTCGACTGGACGGCCGCCCTGGTGGCCCTCGACCAACACGCCCTGACGCTCGACATCGTGGCCGATACGCTAGGGGTTATTCTCAAGTATCAGGATGATATCGGCCGTATCAACGGCCAGGCTGCCCAACAAATTCTGGACCGTGTGCGTTTACAATAAGAGGAGGTTGATATGCCTTCACCGTTTCCCGGTATGAATTCCTATTTGGAAAGCTCCCATATTGGGGAGGATTTTTACTCACGCTTGGCAGCGGAGATTAGTGATCAACTTAATAAGCGACGCACCCTGTCTCTTTCTTATGTCAATCTGGTCGAGGTTGACCTGCTGCGTCAGGGGGAACGGCACCCGATTGCCCCAACCTTACCCCCTAATCCCTACTTTATCTTTGTCCGGCGCAATAATGAAACCAGCTTAGGTATCTGGCCGCTTGATATTGATAAACCCATTCCCATTGTACCTATCTCCCTGCTGGATACAGATCACGACATTCCGCTTGATTTAGGGCAGGCCCTCCACAACATCTATGATCGGGCCGCTTACGATCTGCGCCTGGACTACAGCGAGCCGCCACCCCCACCCGACCTGTCGCCTGAGACGCAAAATTGGCTGGATGAACATTTGCAAACCCAGGGCCTGTGCCAGATTCATGACAAAAACTAATTCAACAGGCAAGTTGCTGCATAATATGGTGTTATTCGGCCGTTTACTGCGGGCACTCGGTATGGACGTCAATCCCGGTCGCATGATTGACCTGGTGCAAGCTTTAGACCATATCGAAATTGGGCAACGGTCCGATTTTTACCATACCTGCCGCAGCCTGCTCGTCCACCACAAAGACGACCTGCCTCTGTTCGACCAGGCGTTTACGCTTTTTTGGTACAAGTTGTGGAAAGATGGCCTCCCCGTCGACCTCTTTGGCCAGCCCCTCAACCGACCCCAGTCCCAAACCATCATCATTCCGCCTCCGCTAACGGCCGCGGAAGAGCAGGCCGGCAGCGATGACGAGGAATCTGACGCAGCCGAAACCGACCAAACGGTCATTGAATTGACCAAAACCTACAGCGTGCGGGAACAGTTGCGTCATAAAGATTTTAGCCAGCTTACGGCCGAAGAGGTACAGGCTGTCAAACAAGTGATGGCCCAGTTAGTATGGCAGTTGGGCCAACGCCGTACGCGGCGGCAGCAGCCGGGCCGGGGCCAACGGCTGGATTTCCGCCGCAGTCTGCGTCGCAATTTGCGCTACGGCGGCGAGATGCTGCAATGGTCACGCCGGGAATACAAATATAAGCCTCGGCCGCTCATTGTTATTGCCGACATCAGCGGTTCGATGGAGCGGTACACGGCCCTGCTGCTCCACTTTCTCTACAGCCTGGCTGAAGGACTGGCCCAGCCGGTGGAGTCTTTTGTCTTTAGCACCCGCTTAACGCGCACCACGCGCCAACTGCGCGGCCGGGACATTGAACGAGCGCTGGCCGAGGTGTCAACCTCTGTAACCGATTGGGCTGGCGGCACACGCATCGGGGAAGCCATCAAAACGTTTAACTTTGAGTGGGGGCGGCGGGTGCTGGGTAAAGGGGCCGTGGTAGTCCTGATCAGTGACGGCTGGGACCGGGGCGACCCCCATTTACTAGGCGAAGAAATGGGTCGATTGCAGCGCAGTTGTCATCGCCTGATCTGGCTCAATCCGCTGCTTGGCTCGACCCAGTATGAGCCGCTCACACGGGGGATGCAGGCCGCACTGCCCTACATTGATGACTTTTTGCCGGTCCACAACCTGGCCAGCCTGGAGGATTTGGCCCACCATCTGGCCGGCCTGACGGATGAGAAACGGCCGTGGCGTCGCCACCAGATCACGCTCAGCGGAGCAGCGTTTATTAGATAAAAAATCCGGGCCTTGAGGAGATTTGCCGTGATACGTGGAACGTGAAACGTGATACGTGATGCGTGAAACGTTATGGCTTTCTGATTACCACACTTTCTAATGAATGAAAATTTATAGCGCAAACTTTCCAGTTTGCGCGGGCGAACTGGAAAGTTCACCCTACATTTTTGAAGGAGACAATTATGCGAAATGAACAATTAGAAGAATATCTCAACAGTCTGGTCCCGGAACGGCCGTCTGTTGTGCAGCAAATGGAAGCCTACGCCACCGAACATGACTTCCCCATTATTGGGCCGGCGGCCGGTTACTTTTGTTACCAGCAAGCGCGGCTGCTGGAGGCCAGGCGCGTCTTTGAACTTGGTTCCGGCTATGGGTACTCTACCTATTGGTTTGCTCAGGCCGTAGCCGACAACGGCTTTGCCGCTACCGGTGAAGTTTTTCACACCGTGTGGGATGAGGAATTATCCCAACAGGCCCGCACCCACCTGGCCGACCTGAATCTGGGCCATTTGGTGCAGTACCGCATCGCGATAATAATTTCAGA
>JAWOIM010000499.1:0-13050 GCA_046484685.1 Chloroflexota bacterium
GATCGACTAAATAGGCGGTCATGCCTACTGCCTGTGCGCCTGCCATACAAACAGGCTCATCATCAAAAAATAGACAATGTTCAGGCGCTACACCCAATTTTTGGCTGACTGTCAGATAGGCCTCCGGCTCCGGTTTAGAAGTGCCAATAACAGTTGCCGCACAAGCAACATCAACCAGATCTGCCAGACCGGCTACCTGAAGTGACGGCTCCAGACTGGCCAGCGTAAAGTTAGATAAAACACCAATACGCAGCCCGGCCTGACGCGCCGCCAGGAGGGCTGGCCGCGCGTCGGCAAATGGCGTCAGAAAGTCTGTGTAAGTGACTTGTTGCAGTTGGGCTTGGGTCGCCGGGGAAAGGGTGTATTGGTGACTTAAATGGTCCCAAAACCCTCGCCAAAACTGCTTCTCTTCAGGCAGGCTTTGGGGAAAGCCTTGTTCAGCTCCCCATTTGGCCCAGGTTTCGCCTAACTCGATAACGGAGAGCGGCAGCAGCGGTTCAAAAAAGGCTGCTGCCGCTTCCAAGTCAAAATCAGTCAAAACCCCATCTCGGTCAAAGATAACGGCTTGATAAGACATGACGGGTCTATTAGTTTGTTAAGTCTTGTAGAAACATATTACGCATCAACCGAAATTGGATATCGGTAACGACTTGGGCATTATCTGGCTCGCGCATCAAAATAGCACCCAGTGCCGCTTGAAGGTTGAAGTTGGGGTCAGAAAAAGCTTGTTCAGCCAGGTAACTTATCTCCGCATCGTCGGCAATCATCGTAATGCGTGAGGCAAACCCAAATCCCATAACCGTTTGGCCACGCAGTAAGCGCTGCGGGTCCGTTTCTAGGATACCAGACGCTGTCTTAACCAAAGCGGATTGACTGTTGCCCAAAGCAGTGTTCATCGTGTAAATCGTGGCTGCGACATCCGCTACACTAATGTTAGCCGATCCGCCAAACCCGGTTTGGGCCGTGCCATACAACTGTAGCGGTCCGGCCAAAAATTGACCTACATCTGATCCTTTTCTAGCCAGCCTGTCAATATCTCTTTCAGTTAAGTTAAAAGAGCGGAAGGCTTCCTGCGGGACGAGTATTAAATTTAGGCCGGCAGTCAATACTTGATCGGCCGCTTCCGGATCATACCAAACGTTATATTCGGCTACCGGTGTTCTGTTGCCACCTTCTATAGACCCACCCAAGAAAACAATTTGTTCAAATTCAGCAATCGCGTCGGGGCAGACATCCAGAGCCAGGGCCAGATTGGTCAATGGCCCCAGCGCCAACAGCGTTACATCCGGTGCAGCCTGTTGGCAATAGAAACCGGTTACATCGGTTGACAGACCACTCAAGTCTTGTGGGTTGGATAAACCGGCAAACCATAAGCCGTCAGGCCCGTGAATAAATGAACCAGAGCCACTTACTTCTTGTAATAAGGGAGAATCGGCCCCGATCAGAACGGGAATATCCTGGCGATCTACTTTATCCAGAATGATTAAGGTGTTATTGGCTGCATTTTCAACCGAGGTATTACCAACTACGGTTGTCATGCCTAGCACATCTACCGCATAACGCTCCTGGCTTAGCAACCAGGCTATGGCGGCTGCGTCATCCACACCGCCATCATGGTCGACGATGACCTTCAGCGGGGTATTGGTGGCTGATAATTCACGTATACCAGCGTAAGAAACGATTACCGAAAATACCAGAACAACAATAAATAATGTTAAAAACTTGCGCAAATACATAGAAACTCCTTTGGTGGTTAGGTTAACTGTTAAATATAAGGATTCCTTTATACAAGTAAAGAGGAATAAGGCACGATAAGCAATAGGATATTTGGGCCTATTATGACCGCAAATAAGACGCTCCGTTGACGTCGATAATTGTCCCCGTGCTGAATTCAGCACCCTCTGAGGCCAGGAAGAGAACGGCATAAGCTACCTCGTCGGGCCGGGCCACTCGCTGCAGCGGACTTTGGCGGCGGATGGCGTCTCCTTCCGGCCCCTCGAGGTGGTCATTGGCCATATCGGTTTCTACAAAGCCGGGAGCGACCGTGCCTACGAAGATGTTGTAGGGGGCCAGATATTGGGCCAGCGATTGGCCCATGGCGTTCAGGCCTGCCTTGCTGGCTCCATAGGCCGGCGCCTGCGGCTCACCGCGAAAAGCCCCGCGTGAAGAGACGTTGACAATACGGCCGTTTCCCTGCTCAATCATTACCCGGCCGGCACAATAACAGAGGTTGGCTGCCCCTATCAGATTGGTGGCCAGCGTATCGCGCCATGTGGCCTGCCAGGTAGCATAATCTACCTCAGCCAGCGGATGGGCCTCAAAAATACCGGCGTTGTTGACCAAAATGTCCAGCCGCCCCATGCGGGCCACCACATCCTGGACCAACTGCTGCACCGCTTCCGGCTCCTGTACATTGGCCTGGAAGATCTGGTGAGGGCCGCCGGGTAAACTGGTCTGTGTTGCCTGAGCGGCCGTTTCATTCTGATGATAATGAACGGCCAGCCGCGCCCCCCGCTCGGCAAACTGTCGGGCAATGGCCTGGCCAATGCCTCGTGAGGCACCGGTTACTAAAACAACCTTGTTGTCAAACTGCATCTGATACCTTCCTGACGAAAGACCGAAGACAAAAGACGGACGGGTTCTCCATCGTCCTCCGTCCATTTTTACCCCGGTCCACGCTGTTTCGGTTTTTTATGGGGGGCACGTTTCCGTTTTTTACTGCTGCCGCTGCCGTAGCTGCCGCTGCTGCCGCTGCTGCTGGCGGCCTGCTGTTGGCGTATACGGGGCAGATAGCGGAAGGCAAAATACATGATGGCCCCGGCAATATGGGTAAAAACCATCAGCGCCAGCCACAAATATTTGGCGCGGCCCTCTTCGTTGCGCACACAATCAATGGCCATTCTAAGCAAAAACATGGTGGCCACACCAAACAAACAGAGGGCCAGCCAAATGAGGGGTGATTCTTCCATGTTAGTTCTTTTTCTCCTCAAAATTTAATTTGTGAAACCCTTCAATTCCGTCGAGGGCAGGCCGTGATAAGTGAAGGAAGCCCTCTGGACTTTACGCCATACACCTTACGGTTTACGTTTCATTATCTTCAATATCTTCAACCGGTTCTTCGATAGGCGCTTCTTCAGGACTTTCCTCGGGAATCTCCTCTACTGGTGGAGTAAGGGGCGCACCAAAGAGGGCTTCGTAGCGGACAATACGATTGTTGCCGGCGTCGGCAATGTAGAGGTTGTTTTGGCTGTCAATGGCGATGCCGGTGGGCAGGTCGAAGCGATCCATTTCGCTGCCAAACTGGCCAAAGCGACCCAGATAATTACCGTTTGGTCCAAAAATGAGAATACGATAGCCTTCGGGATCCGTGATGTAAAGGCGACCTTCGTTGTCAATGGCCACGTAAGGCTTGTTGTTGATCGACTGCCCGGCCCAGGCCTGAATGTTCCACTCGTTGATGGGAAAGAGATCGAGGGTGAATTGTTGAACACGGCCGTTCCACGTATCCATCACCGCAATCGTTCCGTCTGGACCTAATCCCAGGCCAATCGGTTCGTTAAATTCAGCCGGCCGATTGCCAAGTTGGCCCATAACTCGCAAAAAGTTGCCGTCCCGGTCCAGCAGTTGCAGCCGGTGGTTGCCTGCGTCCGTCACCAGCAGTTGGTTGTTGGGCAACAGCAATAGATCGCGCGGGCCAAAGAAGAGACCCAGACCGGCTGTTTCTGGCTCATCAACCGCGGAACCACTGCGGCCAAAGCTGCTCACCCAGGCACCATCCAGGGTAAATTTCTGCAGGCGATGGTTCCAGGTATCGGCCACGTAGACGTAGCTGTCATCAACGGCAATGCCCCACGGTTCATTGAGTGCACCCGGTCCGCTGCCGAATTCACCCCAACTGGTAAGGAAACGGCCGTCTGCGTCAAAGACCTGTATTTGATGATTGCCCGAATCGGCGGCGTAGATACGGCCGTCTGCACTCACGGCCACATTGCGCGGCGCGTTTAGCCCGGTCTCGTTCAAAATTAGATTAGGGCTTAGAGAGAGTTCCCCCTCGGCATAGGGATCTAACTGCTCTATCAAGGAGACAGCGCCCACACCTCGATCCCACAGTTGAGCCATCATATCATTACGGATATAGAGGCGCAGTTGATGGCGCAGCGGCCATTCGCCCGGACGATAGGTGCCGCCAAAAACCTGCCCGTAGCGTGTATAGTCCCGGTAAAAGAAGATGTCCCATATTGCCTGACGCACGTTGGCATTGCCCAGCCCGCGCCGGTTTTCTGGCTCCACATGGGGGTCACCTAAGATGGCATTCCAGGAAAAGCGGCGGTAATCCTCCATGGGCCACCAGAGGAAGGTGTAGGTCTGGTACGTATAGTCGCGGCTGAGGAAGGGATCAAAGCGGTCAAAGTTGCGTGCCCCTACCAGCACCGCTGGGAATTCGGTCAGACTGTTGTTGGGAGATTCACCAAAATATTGGCGGTTGGGATATTGGCTGGGGCGCAGATACCAGGTGTAGGGCCAGGAAGTATCGTTGTCGTAGGCCACACGAATGCTGTTATCTCCGTGCAGCCGGTGAGAAAGGGTGTCGATCTGGTCCAGGACTGCTTCTTTCGTGGCCGGCCCGCCGTGAGCATAAACCAGAAACTCGGTTGTGTAATCTGCATTGACAAAATTGGCCATGTAGCTAAAACGAACGGTCAGGACGCTCAGCAAGATAAAAATGGCCAGCACGGCCACCACGCGCCGGGCAGTGGGCACCATTTTTTCTATGGATCCCTGCCAGAAGTAGAAGATGATGCCGGTGACAATCAGGCCACCCAGAAAACGGCCGATTCCCGCCAGTTCACTTGCCTCTTGCCCACCCAGGCGCACCTGTCCCAGCAGCAGCGGTCCAATAGCCAGCAAAAAGGCCAGCAGCAGCAGAATGGACAGCCCCAGCCCCAGCCAGGTCTGCCGCTCCAGCCAGGCGCGGGCCTCTACCATATTTAGCCGGTGGTGGAAGTACCAGCCGGCCAGCAGCCCCATGGGAATGACAAAATGGGTGCTAAGCCAGGGCATTTTTTCTCCGGCAATGGAGTAGGCCAGCCAGGTAAAAACCGCCCACCAGACAAGGAAGGGGACAATTTCCCGAATTTGTTCCGTGCGGAAGAGAGAGAGTACCCCTTTTTCCAGATTATAGGCTGCGGCCAGCCGGTGACGCAGGCAAAGGAACCAGATCAGGATGCTGACCAATACAATGCCCACCGCCGACAGCAGGCCGGGCACCTGGCTCATTTCTTCCGGTGTGAGAGCGGTGCGGTTGAACAACCAGTGAACCAGGCTATAAGCCAGCAGCGCCAGCAGCATGACGCCTATCCAGTAACCCACCACCCGGTTGAGCTGCTTGAAGCGCAGCCAGAGGCCGATAGCCGTGATAGAAAATGTGACCACCATAAATTCATAGAAAGGCATCACGAAGAGGTAGTAGAACCAGGGCTGGCTGCCGCGCTGCACCTCGTGCTGTTCAATCCAGTAACCCAATGAGCCAACCGTGCCGCTCATCCAGCCGCCGGGATTGGTGAAGACGGAGGTAAACAGCACCAGGAAGATGCTGTGGAAAATAACGGCCGCAATGAGCCAGCGTCGAGCGTCCCACCAGAAACCCACGGCTATCCCTACGGCACCCGTAATAGCCACAAAGAGAAGGGAGCGTGCCAGGCCGGAGGCCAGGAATGCCTGGATACAAACAGGGTCAAGCGTGGCACAGGTGGTAAAGGTATAGTCGTTGGGTGGCCAGCCGACAATGGCGCTAAACATAGGGGCAATTGAGGGTAACAGCAGCGTGGCAAAGAGGATGATCAGGTCAAATTCGGGGTAGTCATCGATATGGGGGCGCATGGTGTGAGCTGCCAGAACCAGCCCCCCGATCATGGTAAAGATGGCCAATACTTGCAGCCAGCGCATAATGCTCTCGGCATTGCTGGTGGAGGCGTCCTCCCCGGCGGCTATTTGTTCGGTGGGGTCGGCGGCAAAAGTTTGGCCGTCGGGGGTAGTGGTCACGGTAGGTTCTGCTTCTCGTGTCACCAATTCTTGCCCCACAAAACCGCCTGCCCCCAACAAAGCCGCAATGGCCAGGATAAGAATGGAGGACCGCAGGTTGGGCCATAAGGGATAAAACCAAGCACTGCCCAAAATTTGCACCGCCAGCCGCACCACCAGGTAGCTGCCAAAGATAGCCACGTATATAAAAGAGACCTCTTTGGTGCAGAACATCAGGACTGTGCCTACCACAAACCACCACAGATATTTATCACGTCGCTTCTCCAGATAATGCCACATGGCAATCATGGCGATCATGGCCCAAACAATGACGTAAATATCATGACGGATGTAGCGAGAGTAGTAAGTGAGGTAGGGGGAAACCAGGAAGAAGAAGCTGGCAAAAATCGCCCCCTTGTCGCCCAGCCAGTTGCGCAAATAGTAGGGCATGACCACCAGCAGGATACCCAAGATGGCCACCGGAATGCGGGCCGTGAAGTCATTGTCCCCCAACAGCCAGTAGCTCAGAGCCGTGGCGTGGAAGAGGAAAGGGCCGTGCATCAGCGGCGTGTGCATGTAGCCGTCGCCGTTATAATATTGGTAAGCATATTGAGTGTGCAGGCTCTCGTCGTGGCTGACTACCCGGCTGCCCAGATCGGCAAAACGGCTGACAATGGCCAAAATAATGAAGAGAACATAGATGATTTTGTACCAGTCGAGGGCCAAAAAACGGGCCAGTGGCTGGTCGAGGAAATCGGTTGGGGTTTCTGGGATGGGTTGAGTTTGTTCAGTCATAGGTTTCAGGGTGGCAAAGTGGCAGAGTGGCGAAGTGGTAACAGTACCTCGCCACTCCGCCACTTCGCTACTTTGATATAATTGGCGTTACCTCCGGTGTGGGACTAACGCTCGGTTGAATTTGTTCCTGATAGGCAATGGGCACGGCCGTTCCACTCCAGTTGGCGGTTTGGGTCGCGGTTGGTTCGCCCGTAGCGGTGGCCGTGGCCACGATCTGGGTGGGCGACGGGCTGGCCCAGACGGGAGTTGTGGTCGATTGGTGCAGGCTCAGGCCGCTAAAGAGCAGGATGAGCAGCAAACCGGCCAGGGCCACCGGCTGCCGCAGCGGACTATAGAGCCATACCATTACCTGGGCCAGGCCGTGTTGGATAGTGGGCATGGGGTGCCGGGGTATACCGGGCATCATGCGCTCAAACTGGGCCGGTGTGGGCCGGGCTGCCTGATAGAGTGTATGCCGGACGAGGGGGGCTACGGCCGTTTCCGCTGCCAATGCCTGCCGGCAGGTAGCACAAACGGCCGTATGCTGCTCGACCTGCCGCCGTTCCGGATGGGAAAGCAGCCCCAGCGCATACGCTTGCAGTCGTTGATTTGAGGGATGGATTTCGTTTCTCATAATTTTTAGAAGTAAGAAGTAAAAAGTGAGAAGTGACTTCCTACTTTTCACTATCAACTATCAACTGTCAACTACCCCACCTAGCTGCTCGCGCAGGACGTTGTGGGCCAGGCGCATACGGGATTCGGCCGTTTTGGTGGGAATGTCCAGAATAGCGCCAATTTCGGCATAGGTTAAGCTTTCATAGTAGCGCAGAACGGCCGTTTCGCGCAGTTTGGGTGTCAATTCTTGTAACGCCTGCCACACCTGCTGCTGCTTCTCTGTCAGGGCCAGCACCTCATCCGGTGTCGGCTGGCCGGTGTCGGCCCGGTTGGCTGCCAGGTCCAGGCCAAAGGTGGGCAGCCATTTGCGCCGCCGTTTGTTGCGGCAGCGGCTCACGGCGATGGTATAGAGCCATGTTTTAAAGGCCGCTTTGTTCGGATCATACCGGTGCAGCGTGCGAAAGGCGTATTCGAAGCTGTCCTGCACCACCTCTTCGGCATCTTCCCGGTGCTGCAACAGGCTGTAAACCAGTCGGTAGAGCATGGCCGCATACTGTTTATACAGCAGCAGGTAGGCACCTTCCTCACCCGCCAGGCAGCGTTCGATCACTGTTTGGGTGGGACTGGTTGTGTCTAAGGCTGTGGTGGCCTCGGGGGGCCAGGTTAGTTCGCTCATAATTTATGATACGTGATGCGTGAAACGTGATACGTGAGGGCTTTTCACGCATCACGTTTCACGCGATTTTATCTCACTGCTAATAAATCACTCTGCACCCACAACGTCACCCGCTCAATCTGGCCGGGCTGGTCGGGCAGGGTGGCCGAGACAAGCGGGCCGTGGCGGAAGAGCCACCAGCGCAGACCGCTTAGCAGGGGCGGATCGGTAATTATACTGGCGTTAGTGCCATCGTATTGTATAAGAAAATCGGCCCCAAAATAGTCGCTGCGGAAGGCCGGCTCCATTTCGGCCGGGCTGATGACCAGCGGATAGGATGTTTCCGGCAGAACCGGGCTGCCGATGGTCAGGGCTTCAAACTCTCGTAGATACCATTGCAGAGCCGGATTGTCAACCATGCTGTAAATACGAATACCGGTGCGAGAGTGGTCAATCTGGTAGGAAATCTCGCCGATCAGGTCGGCCAGTTGGGGCGTGTTGGGCTGGGTGGCTTGCGTCACCCAGCGTTCCCGGGGATCATTGGCCGCCTCATGGCCCAGCCACCAGGCTGTTCCCCATTGGAAAAGCAGAAAGAGGGTCAGGAGGGCAATGAGGCTGCCCTGCACGGCCGTTTTTCCCTCCAATCCCCAAAAATAAAAAAAGGTGGACAAGGTAAAAGCCAGGGCCAGGACCGCAATCCACAAATGGAGCAAATCTTCGGGATTGGCAGCCACCGCCCGCGTGAAACGGGCCACCTGAACCACCACGATCAGCCCCAGCAAAAACATGCTGCCGCTGACCAGGGCCAGCAAACGGCCGTCTACCGCATACTGCTCACTGCTCACTGAATACCGTTTACCCATTACCGATAACCGGTCACCGACAAGCGTTCCCACCAACAAATACCCCGGCAGCAGCAAAACCGGCACGTTGCTCAATTCGCCGCGTTGCAGCAGGAGCAGCACCAGCAGCCCCATCAGCCAATAGATAGCATAACTGGCCAACGGCCGATCCTGCCAGATGAGCCAGAGCATGGCCACCAGTCCCAGCACAATCAGGGGCAGTTCGTAACGGACCAGGGCCATCAGCGGTAAGAAGAGGGCGTCGAGCGAGCCGCTCAGGCTAAATTGACCCAGCCAGGTGGCCAGCAGTTGGGCCGACTGCCCCAGGCCGGGCAGGTAAAGTAGAAAGCCGCTGCTGAGGCCGAGGAAAGCCAGCAGAGTAAATATTGACGGAGGACGGAGGACGGAGGACGGAAAAGACACGCTTTCGCCTTTCGTCTTTCGTTCTCTGTCCGGCTCTACAAGGCGGGCCAGGGCAACAGCCAGCACGAGGGCCAGCAGCCCGGTGTAAAAGAGGGGGGCACTGGTTAGCCCTAGCGCCAGGCCGAAGCCGGCCGGGTAGAGCCAGCCTGTTTCTCCGGCTTCCCGATAGCGTATCAGGCCGACGACCAACAGCAGCAGGGCCAGCAGCGCCAGCGCCTCTCCGCCGGCCGTGCGGGCCGTAATGGTGGCCAGCGGAGAGACGGCCAGGAGAAGAGAGCCGGTCAGGGCGGCCACCGTACCGATTTGTGGCCGCAGCAGCCAGGGCAAAGCGACCAATACCAGCCCGACCAGGGCCGGCACCAGGCGCACGCTGGCATCACTAAAGCCCAACACGGGCGTAATGAGCAGCGTCAGCAAAAAATAGGCCGGGCTGGTAGGCGCGATTGTCATCTCGCCCGCCTGCCAGAACTGCCAGACGGCCAGGGCGGCCTCCGCCTCGGCCGGCGAAAGGGGCAGTTTGCCCAGGTTAACCAACCGCATCAGCCCTGCGGCCAGCAGAATTAAAGCCAGCAGGCTGTGGGCGATGGTGATTCGTTCTGTAAGTGTTTTCAGGTTAGTCATGTTTCAGTATCCAGTAAAAAGTAGAAAGTAGAAAGTGGAAAGTGAGACGTTTTACTTCTTACTTTTTACTTCTTACTTTGCTTTTACTCCGGCTGCCAGCCATAAATTGTCACACTCTCATTCTCAAACACAACCGGCAGGCGAACGCGGAACTTCTCCTCTTGCAGGGTGGGATAGGTGCGGCGTTCCAGGTGGCCGACGATGATGTAGCGTACGGTATAGCGGTTGAGCAAATCGGCCGTTTCGGCCCAATTTTGCGCCGGTAAGGTGTAAATTTGCTCCACAGCCCGTTCCCGGATGGGTGGTTCGGGCGTGTCGGAGCCGCGCCACTGGTATTGGTGGTTGGCCCAGCCCAGCAGCGTAGGCCGGCCGCTATTGGCCGAGATACGGCCGTATTCTGAATAAGCCCCACCGACTGCTTCCACAATGACCGCATCCCCGGCCGTGTTCTCCCGCAGCCAGAGCAGGGCCGCATATTCGCCGGGATTGTTCTGCTCAACGCGGGCCAGCCCGTTGAGCGTGGCCGGCGGGCGCTCCGGGTTTGTCGTCGCTCCCCGAAACTCCACAGCGCGGGATTGAACGGCGTAATAAGGATACAACAAGCCGATACCTAAGGCGACTATGTAGCCGGTAGTGAGCAGAGCAGCAAAGATTGACGGAGGACGGAGGACGAAGGACCGAGGTGTCTCTCCTCCGTCTTCGGTCTTCCGTCCTCCGTCCTGCCATAGATAGTGCAGGGCCACGGGCGCGGCTATACCAAAGAGCAGCCAGGCCTGGTAGTAGAATTTGAAGATGGTATTCATCCGCATACCAAAATTGTCGCGCAGGTAGAGGTATTCGGGGCCGATGGTCAGCAGTACGCCGGTACCGATCAGCAGCAGGACAAAAGGAAGGGTCGAAGGGGGGCATTTAACCGCAGAGGGCGCAGAAAACGCAGAGTATTCGGTGTTATTGCTCTGTGCGCTTTGTGTTCTCTGTGGTGGGTAGCCGTTGTTTTCGCCTAGCCAGCCCATGACTACCAGCCCGGCCATGACCGTCAGCAGCAGCGTCATAGCCGCATAGGCCAGGCGCACGCTGAGGACGGGGGGCAAAATGGTGGCCACCACCTGCGCTCCCCAACCCAGGGCTACACCGCCCTCAGGTCGCGGCGGCAGGGTCAACCCCAACTCGTTGGCCAGCCCCACCACACGGCCGGCTCCGTCGGGGCTGCTGGCCACAATCCAACTGAACAGCAGCATGGTCAGCAGCAGGATCAGAGGCAGGGAAACGGCCGTTATCACCCCCTCTAACCAGTGACGCCGGTGACGCCACAGCAAAAAGAGCAGCAGCCCAATTACCGGCAGCAGCGGCATCCCAAAAATAATCAGGAAATGGGGCAGCCGGGTGGGGCGCATCAGCATAGGCAGCAGGTAAGGGGCACCTGCCTGGGAGCTGAAGCCGATGTAAAAGGGGATATAGAGCAGCGTGGCCAGGAGGAATAGTAACCCGGCCAATACGATACCGTCAGTAAGGTAAGCTGCCTGCCAGCCTGCCTGGCGCCAGCGAGCTAATATAAACGCACCGGTCAAGATAAACAGGTAGGCCAGGACATCCCAGGTATTCAGAAAGGCGATGCCGCCCAGCACCATAGCGGTGAACAGGATCAGGAGCGGCGGGGCATAAGGAATTATGAATTGTGATTCTATTGTAAAAGAATTAGTTTTTACCACAGAGGGCACGGAAGGCACGGAGTTTGGCCCGGTGATTTTTATCCCCTCTGTGTTCTCTGCGCTCTCTGTGGTTGGCCTTTTTTGAGTAGTAGTGATCGGAAAACGGCCGTTACGCAGCCGCTCCCAGTTGAATTGCCAACTGCCGCTGGCCAGGTACCAGTTCAGCGCCAGGGCCAGCGCCAGGAGGGCAAAAGGCAGGGCCAGGACGTGAGGGTGCAGGTCGCCCAGGATGAAACTGAAGGCAGGTACTTCAGCAATCGGTTGCAGCACTTCTTCTGATCGGCCGGAGAGGTGATGTTCGTTGATGACGCGGGAAGTACGCCACCACCACCAACTGCTGCCCAGGTAGCGGGGAGAATCGGTCATCACGGGTGCGTTAGGCGCGTTCAGATCGCGTACGTCGAGCCAGGTCCAAAAATTGTTACTGCCCAGGCCACGCGCATAGGCCAGTTCCAGCCCCATCTGTAAATTGCCGGCCAGGGGCAGGGCCAGCGCCGCCAGCAAGCCGAATAAGACAGCTTGTCGTCGCAGGTTGCTGGTAATAGGACCGAGGACGGAGGACGAAGGACGGAGCGGTTGTTCCTGAGCGTCGGCCACTTCGACTAGCTCAGTGTAGGCTCTCGGTCCTCCGTCTTCGGTCTTCCGTCTTCCGTCTTCAATCAGATGTGAGCGCTTACCATTGACCAGAATCAGATTGTAAACCAGGCCAAAACTGCCAACGGCCGTTCCCGCCACAACCCAGGCCACAGCCAAATTAAAGGCCACAAATTCCGGCACGGCCGCCAGCCGGGCCACAACCGAAACCATCACATAGCCAAAATAGTAGTAGCTAATGGCAAAACCGGACAACCAGGGGTCCAGCGGCGGGTAGGCGGGGCTAAAGCTGGCGGCGTTGAGGAAGGCGAACTCCATCGGCTTTTCGGTGGCTTCAATGGCCGGGTGTTGGGCTCGCACCCAGACCCACAGACCAAAAATGAGCAAAAAGAGCAGCTCGGTTAGCAAAATATAACGCCAATTTTGCCGCAGCCAGTCGGGCAGAGACGGCCGCTCGGCCACCGCCGCCTCATCCACCCCCCAAATAGCGGCCCGCCGCCAGTAGGCCACGGCCGACAGCCCGGCCAGCCCCAGCAGCGCCAGCAAAATACCGCCCAGCCCGTTGGCCACCACCCCCAGGCTGGCCAGCAGCCAGAAGAGGTAGCCCACGACCAGCAGCCCCAGCATCTTGACAAAGGCATAGCCCCGGTCGGGCAGTTGTTGCAAAAAGGTATAGGCGAGGGGAACGGCCGTTGTGCCTATCAGCAGCAACACCGCCCACCAGCGCAGCGCATAAAAGAAATCACTCATCATAAACCAATTCAGAATTCATCCATAACGCCCCACCTGTCATTTC
>JAWOIM010000576.1:0-7789 GCA_046484685.1 Chloroflexota bacterium
CTGAAGCCACTATTTGTAAGACATTAAGCAATTGCTATATAGTTATAGCATCCAAACAACCAGTACATTTATGTATGACGCACGATAAAAACTATGGCAATAATTAACCTAAACGATGAACAACAAGCGATGCTGCGCGGTGAGCGCGGCCGAGCCAAACAAATGGGGATGCGGCTGCTGGTCGATATGGCGGCCACGGCCGGTGTCACCGAATTTGTGCCTATCCAAAGCGCCCACCTTTCCGGCGTGTCGCCATTGACAGGGGGGCTGGGGCTGCGCCAATTTTTAGAGCGGCTGGGCCAGGAGCCGGATGCGCGGGTAGCCGTGCCCACTACCTTGAATGCGGCCGGCTGTGACCCTGACCAGTTTGCCGAAATGCGTATTACGGCCCCCGACTTCCTGGCCCACAGCCGGCAGATTGTGGCGGCCTATACCCGGTTGGGCGTGCGCCCCACCCAATCCTGCATCCCTTACGAATGGGAGGGTGTGGTGACGAATGGACCGGCAGCCTGGTCTGAGTCGAATGCTATCTGCTTTGGTAACTCTTACACCGGTTTGCTCACCAACCGGGAGTCAGGGCTGTCGGCGCTGGCGGCGGCGCTGACCGGGTATACGCCCCGGTACGGGCTGCTGGCCGACGAAGCTCGCCGGCCGAATCTGGCGGTGGTTGTCACGGCTAAGCTGGCAGAGCCAACCGACTTCTCCATTCTGGGGGACTGGATTGGCAAACAGCGTCAGGCCGAGTGGAAAATGCCCTACGGACCCATCCCCGCTATCAAAGGGCTGCCGGCCGAATTAACCCATGAGCAGAAGAAGGCGCTGACGGCGGCGGCGGCCAACTATGGCTGTCCGCTGCTTTACATCGACGGACAGGGGGAGCGTCCTGCGGCCGATTTCCAGGCCCGCTTGATTTTTTCCCAGGCAGATTTGGAAGCCAGGTATAAGGCCTTAAGGCCAGAAACAGATGTTTCCCTCATTACTATTGGCTGCCCTCAGGCCTCAGTTGGCGAGCTGCGGGCCGTGGCCGAGCTGCTGCAAGGGAAGCAGGTAACGGCCGATCCCGCACCGGCCGGCAGTCCGCCGCCCCTCTGGGTTTTCACCAGTTCGGCCAATGCGGCTATTGCCGAAAAGATCGGTCTGGCCCAGATTATCCGCCAAAGCGGGGCGCTGCTGCTGGTCCACACCTGCCCTGAAGTGGTCCCTTATGACAAAACGTGGGTCAAACATATTTTGACCAACTCGATGAAAGCCGAGCATTACATCACATCCGGCCTGAACGGGATACCGACTTCGGTCATGCGGCTGGCCGACTGCATTGGCGTGGCCACCGGGGAATACCGGCTTGAGGCTGACGCAGCCACCGCTGCCGGCAGTTCTGTGCCGGCCATTTCGACGACCTCTACGCCGGGAGGGGGTGAGACGGCCGCTGCTGCCGGACATGCTCAGGCCACCGGTCCCTTCAGCGCACAGGGGCACGGCCTGCCCTCACAGCGAGATTTTATCATCAGCGGTGAAGCGTTTGTCACCGATACCCCTATTACACTGCTGGGCTTTGTCAACCGGCATACGGGGGTTATCGAGGAACCGGGCCATCCCGCCCACGGCCAGAGCATGGCCGGCAAGATTGCCATTTTTCCCAAAGGGACCGGCTCTACCGTGGCCCCTTACGTCCTGTTGGAACTATTTTATCGGGGCCAGGCCCCCTTGGCCATTGCCAATACCGACATTGACCAGCAAAGTGCGCCCGCCTGCTCATTGGAGAGTATCCCCTATGCCTATGGCTTTGACGCCGATATCATTGCCAACATCAACCAGGGTGACACGGTGACGCTTCAGCGTCGGGGCGAGCGGGTCTTCCTGACCGTAACGGAACGAGCGGACTGACCTTAAATTCTTCCGAATTCGCGGGCCAATTGGCCGACAGAGAGATGAATCATGGTTGGCCGGCCGTGAGGGCAGGTGTGGGGATTGGCGCAGGCTTCCAACTGCTGCATCATTGCTTCCATTTCGGAGCGGGAGAGGGTCTGGCCAGCTTTGACGGCAGCCGTTTTACACACCCGCTTGATGACCTGAGCTTCTACCTCTTCTTGCAGCGGCCTGTCCCCTCGTTCTAACTCTTCGAGGACGGCAACCACGGCCTGGGTAGGGTCTTGTTTGGCCAGGAGTGCGGGTATGGCCCGAATCATAAAGGAGTTGGGACCAAATGGCTCGATCTCGAAGCCAAGCTGGTGCAGCAGCGGCGTATATTCTTCCAGGAGGGTGGCCTGAGGTGGGGTGAGGTGAACGGCCGTTCCGGCCATCAATCCTTGTGACAATACCGCCTCTTTTTCTCGCTCGGCCAGGAATTTTTCATAGAGTATGCGCTCGTGGGCAGCATGTTGGTCGATGAGAAAAAGCCCGTCCGGCCCCTCGGTAATAATATAGGAGGCCCCTACCTGTCCCACCACCCGCATAATAGGCAGGTGGTGGTCAGCTTGAGAAACGGCCGTTTCCCCTGTTTCCCCTTCCGCGTTGTTGGCGTCCTCTCCCCAACGCAGCCCTAACTGTCCCGACCCCTCCTCTGTGGCCGCCTGCATGGCTGCCCTATCTGAGCGACCGGCCCAGCCCACCTGCTCGGCACCTACCCCTAACGGCCAACTGCTGAGGGGGCGAATAGGGCTGCTGTCTACCAGCGTGTGACGTACCGCACGCTGTACCGCGCCAAAGGGGGTGCGGCCACGAAAACGGACCTCGGTCTTGGCCGGATGCACGTTGACATCCACGTCAGCGGCGGGCATAGTGATAAATATAATGCCCAGCGGATAGCGGCCGGTAGGCAGCAGCGTATGGTACGCCTGAATAATGGCGTAGGTCAGGCTGCTGTCTTTGATCCAACGGCCGTTGACAAACAGGGTAATCTGGTTACGACTTGACCAGTGAAGGCTGGGCGGCCCTACAAAACCGCGCACCTGAATATCCGCTTCGCCCCGCTCTTGTGGTTGATCTGACAGGCCGGCAGTCGTGGATTGCTCAAGATCTGCCGAGTCTGGATTCTCCACCTGGCCCACGGGCAGCAGTTGGCGGGCGGTGTCGGCCCCGTAGAGGGCCAGCAGGACATCGGTCAGGCGGCCGCTGCCGTTTGTCTGAAAGGTAACCCGGTTGTCGTGGGACAGGCGAAAGCGGATATGCGGGTAGGCCAGGGCGTAGCGGGTAATAAATTCGTCAATGAGCCGTCTTTCGGTATTGACCGTTTTAAGGAATTTGAGACGGGCGGGCACATTGTAAAAAAGATTTTCTACGGCGATGACGCTGCCCTGGGGCGCGCCCACCGTTTCACGGCTGGTGACCTGTGCCCCTTCCAGCGTCAACCGGGTGCCGGTCGTTTCCTCGCCGGCCCGGCTAACGGCCGTAACCTGGCTGACGGCGCTGATAGCCGCCAACGCCTCGCCGCGAAAGCCGAGCGTTTCGATGGCGTTGAGGTCTTCAATCTCGGCCAGTTTGGAAGTGGCATGGCGCAGAAAGGCGGTCTCGATGTCGCCGGCAGCCATGCCTTGACCGTCGTCGGCCACCTGGATTAGCTGGCGTCCGCCCTGGCGCACCTCGATATTGATGGTGGTTGCGCCAGCATCAATGGCATTTTCTACCAGCTCCTTGACCACGGAGGACGGCCGTTCCACCACCTCACCCGCCGCAATTTGGGAAGCCAATTGGGAAGATAGGACCCGAATAGTCATGCGTTTATAGCCCGGTTACGCTTGCAGGACAAACACCCAGGTCTCCGTAGCATCTTCATTTATGGTCCGTTCCACATGTTTGATGTGCAGGCGCTGGCTTTGGATGAGGGTCAGCATATCGATGATAGAGCGGCGTGGCGCACGGGCCGGGTGGTGTTCCAGACCGCGAATGGCTTCTTGCAGCGCATCTTTACTTTTACTGTCGCCACCCAGCACTTCGATGGTGTACTGGGTGCTGCCGCCGCTTTGACGGGCATTGTTGCGTAAAATCAAGGTGTCCATTTTGAGCCTCCTCTTGGCCATGCTTTAATCTTTAATAATGAAGCTATTGTGGCACAAAACGGCCGTTTTTGCGAGTATGACAAGAAATCGTGGGATACAGACCTGACAGGTTTGGTGCAAGCAAAACTTGCCAACCTGTCAGGTCTCCCACAAATGCCATACTCGTTTTTGCCAAGCAGTTGACAATTAACCAGTAACCATTGACAATTGTCCCTCTATCATACGTGTCAACTTTAAGAGGTAGACCTGACAGGTTTCGGTAAGCGGTCTCGATTAGCGACATCACATTGGAAAACCTGTCAGGTCTTAAGTTGACAGCAATTGTCCCTATATATATACAGCGACCCTAAAATGGATGAATACCTATGCCTTTTCAACCTGACTATCCTGTCCCGCTCGAACGAACCCCCTACACCTTTACGGCCGCCGCCCAGCCCAACGGGAGTCGGGTCGGCTGCCTGATGCTGCATGGTTTTATGGGCAGCCCCATTAGCTCACGTCCCCTGGCCCAACATCTGGCCCAACAGGGCATCACCGTCCACTGCCCGCTGCTGCCCGGACACGGTGAATATCCCCACCGCATGTACAAAATATCACGCCGGGCCTGGATTGCCGAAGCGGAGGAGGCCCTGGCTACGATTCGCCCCCAGTGTGACCAGTTGTTTTTGATGGCTCACTCGATGGGCAACGTGCTGGCGGCGCACCTGATTACCAGTGTGGGCGGCTTTCAGGGATTGGTGATGCTGGCTCCGGTTTATGAGCTACCCGACAAGCGGCTGAAATTGATGCGCTGGCTGCGCTACGTGATGCCCTGGTTTTATCCCTATAAGCTGCGCAAAATGCGCGCTCTGGTGAAGGAGCGAGTGCATGATTTTGACCCCACCGTTGATTTTGACGACCCGGAGGTGCAGGCCTGGCTGCCGCAGGCCACGCGCATGCCCACCGGTGCCCTGGCCGAAATGGTAGCCATGATCTATTGGGGACGCACGTTGTGGCCTCGTTTAGAACTACCGGTGCTGATGTTTGAAGGGGGCCATGATCCGGCCGTTCCGGCCGGCAGTGTCGAGAAAATTTATGCTCTGCTGGCTTCTAATCACAAACATCTGGAACGCTTGCCTGAGGCCGGTCATGAGATGATGCGGCCGTTTGACCCGGCCCATACCAAAGTTTGGGCCATGATTTTACGCTTTATGCAGCAGCATTCTGAGTTAGAACCGCTCAGATAAGTGGGTGGCGTAAGGCTGGGCCGGTTTTCGGCGAGCGCACGACCGTTTTGAAAGGAGTTCAGCAACTTGTAATGCCAGAGAAAAAAAGTATAATCTGCTGCATTACGCTGTATGTTCAAACACGTACAAGGAGAGAAGAACCCTATGTTTAAGAAGCGATTTACCTTATCTGTATTGCTCATGCTGCTCATGAGCCTTGTTATCGTGGCCTGTACCCCGGCCGCAGACGAACCGGCTGCTCCCGCAGCTACCACCGCCCCGGACATGCCCGAAGAAATGGAAGAGCCGGAAGAGGTCGTGGACGTTGATGGCGACTGTCGCAGCCCAGATGTTTTTTGTGTCGGTCTGGTAACAGACGTAGGTTCAGTGGATGATAGGTCCTTTAACCAATCGGCCTGGGAAGGGGCGCTGCGTGCCCAGAGTGAATTGGGGGCACAGGTTACCTTTATCGAAACGGCCGATGCCCGTGATTACGCAGCCAATATCGCCCTCTTTGCCGAAGATGGCTATGATGTGATCGTGACGGTTGGTTTTGCCCTGGGTGAAGCGACTATCGACGCTGCCGCCCTGTATCCTGAAATTATGTTCATCGGTGTTGACCAGTTCCAGGTCGAAGCGATTGACAACGTGGCCGGTCTCATCTTCCCTGAAGATATCGCCGGCTTTCTGGGCGGGGCGTTGGCCGGTATGCTCACCGAGTCTAACACCATCGCTGCTGTGTTAGGTACAGATCTAGTCCCGCCGGTAGTAGCCTTTAAGGAAGGGTATGAAAATGGTGCGCGTTATGTCAACCCTGATATTGAGATTATCTCCACCTACCATCCGGGTGGCCTGGATATGGCCTTTACTGACCCGGAATGGGGTGCCAGTACAGCAGCTCAGGCGATTGGTTTGGGTGCGGACGTCATCTTTGGTGCCGGGGGGAACACCGGTAACGGAGCTTTGGTTGAAGTAGCCGGCCATGATGGCCTTTACTGTCTCGGCGTAGATACTGACCAGTGGGAGACTGTTCCCGCAGCCCGTCCCTGCCTTGTTTCCAGCGCTATGAAGCTAATCACCCCTGGCGTCTTTGAACTGATTCAGGCGGCTCAGGACGGGAATTTCCCTGGTGGCAACTACGTGGGTGAAGTTGGTTTGGCCCCGTTCCATGATTTTGAGGATCAGGTTTCTGACGAGATCAAAGCGCGCCTGGCCGAAATTGATGCCGGTCTGCGTGATGGCTCGATTGAAACTGGTTATTAGTCCTGGCGGGTAATAACAGTAGTCAGTAACCAGTAATCAGTGTGCTGAGTGCTGAGTACATAATTCAGATGGGTTAACAAGATTCAAGGTGCGGCGTGCTTTACCCGAAGGGCGTCGCACCTTGTTTTTTAGAAAGCCTTCAGGCATAAACTGCGCCCTCCGTCATGGATAATCGGTAATTTTCTCAGGAGACAACACGCACCGCGGCGCACCAAAAATGGCGGGCGTGGCCGGTAATGAAAATGACGGACGACCGACGACGGATGACGGATAGCGCTCCTCCGTCTTCGGTCTTTCGTCCTCCGTCCTATTTTCGAAGGAGCAAACTATGGCACAGGCGGAAGCAAAACAGCAACAATCGGCCGTTTGGCGCAGGATGGTACGTATCTGGCGTACGGTGAGTGTGCCCATAACGGCCGTTTTGTTGGCTGGTCTCATTGGGGCCATCATCCTTATTATATCCGGTGCTTCTCCCCTGGATGCTTACAGAGCTTTATATGACGGTGCTTTTGGCAGCGAGCGGGCTTTTGGCCGCACCCTGGCCAGAGCAACACCGCTGGTGTTGAACGGGCTGGCTGTGGCCTTCGCTTTTAAGGCCGGCCTGTTTAATATCGGCGCGCAGGGACAGTTGTTATTCGGCGCTATCGTGGCTGCCTATATGGGTTTTAGTCTGACCGGCCTGCCGCCGCTGCTGCATATTACCCTGGCCCTGCTCGTCGGCGCGCTGGCCGGAGCCGCTTACGGGGCTATTCCCGGTATGCTCAAAACATACACTGGTGCCCATGAAGTCATCACCACTATTATGCTTAACTTTGTGGCCATCAATATTACCGACTACCTGGCTGATGGCCCCTGGAAAGACACCAGTCCCGGTAATATTGTGGCCCGCACCCCCCGCATTCTGGCCTCGGCCGAAATTCCCGCCGTTGGTCCCTTTCCCATTGGCTTTTTTCTGGCGGTGGCTGCGGCCGTTTTTGTCTGGTGGTTGTTATATCGCACCACCACGGGCTATGAAATTCGCACCGTGGGACTGAATCCCCATGCGGCCCGCTATGCCGGTATGCGCGTCAGTTGGATTATCATTTTGACCATGACTATCAGCGGCTTTCTGGCCGGCATGGGGGGGGCCATTGAGACGCAGGGGGTAGTCGGCCGCTTTCAACCCGGCTTTAATACCGGCTTAGGCTTTGATGGCATTACCATTGCCCTGCTGGCCCGCACCCATCCCCTTGGCGTCATTCCGGCCGCGCTGCTGATTGGGGCTATGGAGGCCGGCGCCAGCCAGATGCAGTTCCGGGCCGGTGTGCCCAACGAGATTATTGGCGT
>JAWOIM010000629.1:0-5364 GCA_046484685.1 Chloroflexota bacterium
CTTCATATGGTTCCTCGTTGACTTTTTCCGGAGATGTGTCCAGTTCTGTATTGGCCTGAAGGATTTTTCCCGACAAGGGAGAGTACACATCCGCAGCGGATAGTCGTTGGTCATGATGGGACATTGCAAATGGCGGGCCAGGGAAACGAGCTTGCTGTCTACCTCACGCACCTCGCTAACGTCCATATCGGTGACACGGGTAGGGATCGGGGCTTCGCTTTGCAGAATGGTGAGGACATCCAGACCACGCCGGCCACGATTGCGGCGCAGGGGATCGGCGCTGTCGGCGATATGCTGCAGCTCCATCAGAACAAAGTTAGGCACTAACAGGCTGGCCTGAATGAAGCCGGTTTTGCTGATATCGGCAATACGGCCGTCTATAATTACGCTGGTATCGAGTAAAATGACCCGCTCTTGCTCTTCGACTGCCGGGCCACTGCGCGTTGTCTGCCCCAATGGCTGCAAGTTGCTCAATACTGATTTGAGGTCATTTTGGCGCAGCATGAGGATGACAACACTGAGGTAACAAAAGACAAAAGCGGCCGTTAGAGGCAGGATTTCTCGAAATGGGGAGGGCAGCATAGCCAGGGGCAAAGAGATAAGGGCAGCCGCAATCAAGCCCAGGAAAATACCCACAATGATGGCTACCAGCTTTTCGGGCGGCATGGCAACCAGTTGATGACGAATGTGGCGTAACGGCCGTATTGTCAGGTAAGGGGTGAGAACCAAACCCGCCAAAACACCGAGAAGCCCAAAAACAATCACGTAAAATTCATTGGTAGCTGACAAATAGTCGGCAACCGTGTTGCCAAATCCGGCGGCCCCAAGACCCAAGAGGATGGCTCCGACCAGCCGCGTAAAAAATTCAATACTTAGTTTCATGATAGATGCTCATATACCACAAAAGGCGAATACACCCGGAGTGCATTCACCTTCTGACAATTATCTGGCTATGAGACTATTTACTTAATGCGGATTGGCGTCTACGTTGTCTGGTAACCTGCACTTGTCAAACGACACAGGATTTTTTGTGGGATAACGTAGCTTTTTCTTGACCACATAAATGATTAAATAATGACGTAAAGCCTGGATAATTGCTCAGAAAAATAAAGTGTGTAAATAAAAAAGTATGAAATAAATGATAAATAATGCGTAAATGGTATCACAGCAGGCAAGCCGCGCCAACAAGTTTAGGTAACCGTTCATGTCCTCCTCTGTAAATGACCGCGGACGACGGACGACGGACGACGGATTTTCATCCCTGCGTTGGTGCGACGCGGCGCGTGTTTTATGCTATAAAATGCGGACCAGATGGTAACGTTTGCGCCCTTTACGCAAAATGAAGAAACGGCCGTCTATGCTATTGTTCATTGTCACCTGATGATCCATCTCGGCCACACGCTCGTTGTTGAGGTAAATGCCGCCTCCCTGAATGGAGCGGCGGGCATCCCCTTTGCTTGAGGCTACCCCCGTGTCGGCCAGCAAATCCACAATGCCCAGCCCCTCACCGGCAAAGTTGGCCTGGGGGATGTCGCTGGAAGGCACATCGGCAAAAATATCGGCAATATCGCCCGCATCCAGACCGTCGAGATCACCACCAAACAGGACTAGAGAGGCACGTTCGGCTTTAGCCACGGCCGTTTCGCCATGAATCATCGCCGTCATTTCTTGTGCCAGCCGTCGCTGCGCGGTCCGCTCATGGGGGCGCTCAAAGAGGGCATTTTGCAAATCATCAATGGTCACTTTGTCCAGCCAGGTGAAAAAGCGCAGGTAGTTGATGACGTCCCCGTCATCGCTGTTGAGCCAGAACTGGTAAAACCGATAGGGTGACGTCTGTGCCGGGTCCAGCCATACGCTTTCTCCATCGGCCGTTTTACCAAATTTGCTGCCGTCGGCACGGGTAATGAGCGGGTATACCAGCCCCTGCACCTTCTCTCCGCGCATGCGCCGGATCAACTCCACGCCGGCGATAATATTGCCCCATTGGTCACTGCCCCCCGTTTGCAGCAGGCAGCCATGCGTCGAAAAAAGGTGGGCAAAATCGTAGGCTTGCAGCAGCATGTAGCTGAACTCGGTGTAAGAAATCCCTTCATCCCGCTCCAGGCGCGATTTTACCGAATCTTTAGCCATCATGTAGTTGATGGTGAAATGTTTGCCAATGTCGCGCATAAAATCCATCATATCCAGTTTAAGCAGCCAGTCGGCATTATTCATAATCTGAGCCGGATTGCTCTTGATCTCAAAGTCGAGCAGGCTGGCCAACTGTCCCTTAATTTTGACCAGGTTGGCTTCTACTTCATCCAGGGTTAACAAATTGCGCTCGCTGGATCGGCCGCTGGGGTCGCCAATCATGCCTGTGCCCCCGCCGGCAATAGCCAGGGGTGTATGGCCAAACCGTTGAAAGCGGGCCAGACCCATCATTGGCACCAGATGTCCAATGTGCAGGGAGTCGCCCGTGGGGTCAAAGCCGGTGTAAAGCGTCACTTTCTGCTCTTTCAGGAGGTCTTCAATGCCGTCTGTCTGGTCATACACCAGCCCACGCCAGCGTAACTCGTCTAAAATATTTTTCATGGCTCTGTTCCTTCAAAAATCTTAGCGCCAGGATGGGCAAAGCGTAAAGGCTGGCTGCTATAGAAAATAAAAAAACGCGGTTTTTGCCGCGTTTCCGATGCTCATCCCTGATTGTTTGTACAGCTTTAACAGCTACCCGGCTGCTTGAATACACCAAAAGGGACGCGAGTCTATAACGCGGTTGCGGTATGTTGCCAAAGGGTAGCAATAATAGGTCTGGAAAAGATGCTGCCTGTTCATCATGGCCACATCATATCATGCTCTACCAGGTGCGTCAAACATTAGTGTATAGTAGCTATACGAGCGTATAGTCGCTATACGCCCATGAGCTTATCAACGGCCGTTGACAATTGGGCCAGGTTGCGCACCATATAAACAGCGTCACAGACGGGCACATACGCTAACATGTCGCTGTCACCCGTCCCCCACTGCTGGGGATGCTCCGGATTGAACCAGACCAGCCGTTTGGCCCGACGCTGCAAATCTTTCATTAAATCCAGGCGAGGGGAGTTGTAATTGTTACGGCCGTCGCCCAAAATCACCACCGTTGTGCGAGCCGACACCGCATCCAGCCAGTTGTCAAAAAACGTGTTCAGGCTGTTACCCAGGTCAGTAGCATAATGGCCCGGATAACCGGCATAAAACGATTCAAATACCGCTTCGGCCGCTTCATTGGCCCGCTTAAAGGCCAGAATCGGGCTGACCTCCTGCATATCATTGTAAAAAGCAAAGCTGCGCGTTTTGCTCACCTGATCTTGCAGTTCATACAACAGGTGGAGCATAAACTCCGTGACGTGATACATCGAGCGCGACATGTCACAGATCAACACCAGGCTGGGCTTCAGCTTCTTCTTTTTAAAGCGCAGATCCAGGGGCACGCCTCCATAACGCTGGTTGGCGCGAATGGTTGATTTGGCATCAAATTTTCCTTTACGTCCTCGCTTGCGCCGCAGCGCGGCCCGGCTGCGTAACTGCGTCACCAGCCGCTGCACCTCTTTGCGTAAAATCTCTATCTCCGCCTCAGACAAGGATTGGAACGGTTTGTGCATGAGGTCAGAGCCATGCAGATCGTCAGGCCGGCTGGCCCGCTGTTGGGCAATTTGCAACCCTACCTGCTGGGCCGCCTGCTCTTGCAGTGCTTCCCGATTGGCTTCGATCACGCCCAGCAGCTTTTCTATTGCCTGCTGGCTCATCCCCATCTCTTTTAACTTTTGCATGAGCTGCTGTAGCTGTTCTTCGAGGTGAGAAAGCCCCATCTGCTGTAACATGCGTCGCGTCACCCAGTGGGCCTGACGGGGATCATCAACCCAGTTGGCTCCGGCCTGCTCTGCCAATCGTTCTAACTCTTCTTTGCTGGGACCTTCGCCGCTGGTGAGCCAATCCATCAGGCTTTGCAAACGGCCGCTTAACGCGCCCAGTGCCGCTTTAAGCATTTCTTGCTCATCGGCTGACAGATCATCCATTGCACTTTGCAGCGGCGGTCCGCCACTGCCAAAATAGAGCGGAAACAGCTCGTTAAATGCGGCAAAATCGTCTGCCTCTTTCACCAGCGTGGCCCGCAGCGACTCGCGAAACAGATCCTTGTTTTCTATGCCCAGCACCTGGACCGCGTGCAGCGCATCCACCGATTCTGCCAGCGAAATCCGCACGCCGGCCGCCCGCAGACCGCGTACAAATTCAACCACCCGCTCATCCATAGCGGCCTCCACGCTCGCCAAAGCCCTGATCCCGATCGCTGCGGCCACTATTGCCCATCATGCGCCGTGCCTTTTGCACATCGGCCTCATATTTAAGCAGGACCGTCAGCGTATTCTTTAGCGTTTCTTCATCAATTGACTGGGCATTGAGGGCCACTAGCGCCCGCGCCCAATCCAGTGTTTCACTGACGCTGGGCACTTTGCGCAGGTCCATATTACGTAACTGCTGCACCACGGCCACCGCCTGCCGCGCCAGTTCCGGTCCTAAATCCGGCACCTTCAGGCGCACAATATCCAGTTCATCCTGGTGGGCGGGGTAATCGACATAGAGATAGAGGCAGCGCCGCTTAAGCGCTTCACTCAATTCGCGCGTATTGTTGCTGGTCAACACCACCAGCGGCTGGTGTTTGGCTTTAATCGTGCCCAATTCCGGCACCGTTACTTGAAAATCACTCAGCACTTCCAGCAGAAAGGCTTCAAATTCTACGTCAGCCCGATCAATTTCATCAATAAGTAGGACAACTTGTTGGTCCGACGTGAGTGCCGTCAGCAGCGGTCGGGGCAAGAGAAAGTTTTCGGAAAAAAAGACGTCTTCTTCCTGGGCCAGCCGATCGGCCGCCTCGCGCAGACTGCCCACATCGCCCAGAACATGACGCAGCGTGTCGCGCAGAAGCTGCGTGTACAGCATTTGTTTGGCATATTCCCATTCATAGAGCGCTTTACTCTCGTCAAGGCCCTCATAACATTGCAGCCGCACCAGGGGAGCCGGGCTGGCTCCTGACCAGGCTTTGGCCAACTCCGTTTTGCCCACGCCGGCCGGACCTTCGGCCAGGATTGGTTTGCCCAGCGCCTGAGCCAGAAAGACAACGGTGCTAATTTCGTCGGAGGCAATGTACTGTTGTTCCCCCAAACGCCGGCGAACATCGGCTATATCTTTGAACATATGGGTTTCTCCTTGAGCAAGTTGCAGAGTGGCGGAGTTGCAGAGTTGATTAGTTTAATGTTACCTTGCCACCTCGCCACCTTGCCACCTCGCGACCCTGCATTTATTCCGGTGGTTCAATGGGTGTGGCCTGGTCAAATTGTGAAAAATCGA
>JAWOIM010000703.1:0-6824 GCA_046484685.1 Chloroflexota bacterium
ACTGAAAAAAGCTCGCGCAAAGGCGCAAAGCCGCAGAGTTACCAGAGTAAAAATCTGCGAAATCTGCGTAATCCGTGGTCTTTTCAGGGCACTCAGTAATCGGTAATCAGTAATCAGTCGATTTGTTAAGATACTGGACTGACTACTGACTACTGACTACTGACTACTGAATAATTAAACAGTACAAACCAAGTATCAAGCATGATCAAACGTGGACTTCCCATAGCTATTGCTGTTGTTGTTGGACTTATAACCCTGTTGGGACTCTTGCTGCCTGCCTCGCCGCTGGGCAACATAGGCAGCACGCTGCTGCGCTGGGCTGCATTTCTGGCCGCTTTTGCCCTGCTTCTGGGCGTGCTTAATCTCTTTGTTGTCCATCTAAACCGGCTGTTTAGCGGCAATTTCTACAGTGGTGTACTCGTGCTGAGCCTACTGGCCGTTTTGGCTCTGGGTTTTACCGATCTGATGGGCCTTACCAGCGTTGCTGTGGCCCGTACCTTCGACTGGATTCAAGCCCCACTAGAGGCGGCCTTTGCCTCTCTGCTGGCCTTTGTACTCCTATTTACCGGTTTTCAACTGCTGCGACATCGACGCACGCTGGGAACCGTCCTGTTTATATTGACCGCTGTTTTTATTTTGATCAGCCAGGCCCTCAGCACTGCCATCTTTGTACCAGAATCCGCCGCCCTCCTGTTAGAACAATCGGCTGCTTTTTTAGATCAGGTCGTCGTTACCTCGGGGATGCGTGGTTTGTTAATTGGCATTGCTCTGGGCACAATTACGTTAACTATTCGCCTGTTAGCGGGCGCTGAACGGCCGTATAACCAATGAGCGAAATAATTCTTTGCCGTAATTGCAATGCAGAAAACCCTCGGGGCAGCAAGTACTGTAATAACTGCGGCGATATTCTCCCCCCCAGCACCAACATTCTCTGCCCCAGTTGCCAGACACCCAACTCGCGTGACCGGCTGTATTGTGACGAATGTGGCACCAGGCTGGTAGAAAAACCGATTCCTCCCCCTAAACCGGTCGAAGAACAACCGGCCATTAAACGGTTTGACCTCCCCTCACGTGCCCCTGGTGATACCAGTGACCTGGACCCGGCAACTGTTCCTGACTGGCTGCGTACCGGCGAACGCAAAACCGATACCGACCCACCGCTTTTTGATGAAGATGAGGATATCCCGGCCACGCTGCATGATCTGGAACCGCTGCGTGATAGCACCGACGAACTGCCTAGTTGGCTGGTTGAGGGGGAAGAGGATGTTGAAAATCTCTTTGGTGCACCACGGGAAATTACAACCGACCATTACCTGGAAATGGTTCAGTCAGACAGTGACGACGAGCCAGATGATACGGCCGACTTTGATGAGGAAGACGAAGAGTCTGGCTGGCTGACTGCCTCTGCCGCCGCAGGTGACAGAAGCTGGCTGGAAGAACTTGGCCCGGTCCAGACCGGCGTTTTTGCCGATACAGATGAATCCCGCGACGCATTGGACGCAACCACGTCGCTGCCTGACCTGCCGGACTGGTTGACTGATATTGGCCCGGCCCACACCGGCCAACTTGATCATGGTGATGCTGATTCAGATGACAGTAATGATTGGTTGGAGGATTTTAAGCCGGCGCATACCGGTCCCCTGGTCGAGACTGAAGAGCCTTTCGATCTGGATGAATTTGCCTTTACCGGGCTGCTTGCCGGGGAAGAAACCGAAGAAGGTGATTTGCCTGATTGGCTCCTCAAACTCAGTACAGAGGACAACCTGGCCACGGCCGATTTTGATGTGGCAGAAACAAGTTTTCCCGAAGAGTTCGCCGAGGATATGGACTTCAGCGAAGGGTTAGAATTTGACGAAGATGACCTTTTTGCCAAAGAAGATATACCCGTCGCCGGCGATGAAGGCACGAGGGAAAGTGACGTTTTTGCCGCTGATGATGCCTTCACGGCAGACGAATCGTTCCTTGAGGATGAACCCCTTGATCAGGATATAGATATTTTCGAGCAGCATGACGATGCCGTGCCGGATTGGCTGAGTGAGCTAGAATCGGCCCCGTTAGACCTGCCGGCCGGTGAGGAAACGGCCGAACCAGACGCTGCCGCCACCGATGATCCCTGGCTCGACGACACCTTTGATTTTGGCGAAGCCCTGGAGGAAGATAGCTCATCCGACGACCTGCCCGACAGGGATATGCCCGCAGGCGATTGGGGTGAATTTGACCAGTTTGGTGAACTTGATGAGCCAGAGAAACCAGAGCCGACGCTGCTACCATCTGACGCGGCTGATGCGGCTGAATTTGATGTGGACGACTATCAGGCTGAACTGCCGGATATTGACGAGTTAGGTGAAGAGGATGAAATCCCAGAGTGGGTTTCCCAGCTTGGGCCTACTTCGGCCGAAACGGGTGATACGGGCCGGCTCATCCTGGAGCGGGAAGCTGATGATCTGGCCCGTAATGAAGATCTGCCTGACTGGATCACTGAAATGATGCCCGATACCGACTATGAAGGCCCGACGCTGTCCGGATTGGCCATGATTGATCCAGATTATGTCGATCCCCTGGAAGGCATCCCCGAAGAATTGGCCAGCGCTGAACTGCCTGATTGGCTGCAAGATGCGCCTGCCGGACGGGACACCGGCCCTCTGTCAATAAGAACAGACAGCACCGACATTCCCCCCTGGCTGCAGCAGGTGGGCGATGATGAGGAATCGGCCAAACTGTCGGCTGAATTAAGTGACCTGCTTGGCCCACCCGTTCGGGATAAACCGCCTAAACTAAGCAAAGCGGAAATCCCTGAATGGCTGGAAGCTTACAAACCGGCCGAACTGACCGGCGAACCCCCAGAAGGACATGCCGCTACCAGCGGGCCTCTCTCTGGTATGAAAGGCACGCTTGAAATCGAACCACTTATTGCCAGGCCACGGACCGCGTCAGCTAATTTTCTGCCTTTCTCCGTTTCTGAAGAGCAAAAGCAGCAGGTGGATCTGCTGCAGCAAATTATCGCTGCCGAAACGGAAACCCAGCCTGTAGCCGGTGCGCGGTCGATAGCCACACTCTCGTTAACCACACGCCTGGGTCTGGCCCTGCTGCTGTTGTTGGCTGTCTTGTTCGGCTTGTGGGGCCCGGGCTTGTTTACCGGCACACTGACACCAACCCCGGCTGTGGTGGGGCTGCACACGGCCGTTGATGCTGCTGCCGGGCAGCCTGTTTTGCTTGTGTTTGATTATACGCCCGCTCTGGCGGGTGAACTGGGGCCTCAAGCAGACATGTTGGTACAGCAGTTGGCCCGCAACGGCAGCCCGGTGATCAGCCTCAGCCAATATACGGCCGGGGAGCGGCTGGCCGATTTGCAAACGGCCGTTTCCCATCCCAACAACCGTTATCATCTGGGCTACTTGCCCGGTGAAGCTATCGGCGTGCGCCAGCTTGGTACCTGTCTGGCCGCCAGCCCCATGTGTGACAGCCTGGTTAGCCGCACTCTGTCAGCCACCGAGATCCAGGTCCTGGCCGATGTTTCTCTGGTTATTATTCTGACCGGAGAGCGAGACAATCTGGTCAACTGGATTGAGCAGTTGGCCGTTTACGAGGATCTGACCCTGGCGGCCGGTGTTACCCGGGGCTTACGCCCTGTGGCCACCCCCTACCTGGCCAGCGGCCAACTGACCGGCCTGCTTTCAGGTTTAAGTGATACGGCGGCCTACCAGTCAGCTTTGCTGGGTCAGACACCCGACAACCGTCTGCTTCAGCAGCAGAATGCCCAGGGGATAGGCCAGTTATTGGCCGCTTTTTTACTCCTGGTTGGATTATTTGTATACGCCAGGCGACCCTGATGACCATAATAGAAATCTAATGGAAACAGAATTAATTGCGCTCTTAATCGGCTTTGTTTTAACAGTGGCCGTCTACAGTTATCTAGTGGACGACAACCCGCTATACCGGCTGGCCGTGCATCTTCTGGTTGGTGTCAGCGCCGCTTATGCGGCCATTATTGTGCTGCGTCAGGTGATGCTGCCTATCGTGATTGAGATACGACTGCAACCGGCCAGCAGCACATTTTTTTGGCTGCTGCCGTTGCTGCTGGCGCTCTTCTTGCTGGCCAAGCGGCTGCCATTGGTTGGCTGGCTCAGTCACACAACGCTGGCTCTGATTGTTGGCGTGGGGGCGGCGGTGGCCCTGGTAGGTGCGGTACGTGGTACGCTGCTGCCCCAGGTCGGCCTGATAGGCACGCCTGTCACCGGTTTGGGACCGGTCAGCCTGATTGTAGCGGCATTCTTAACGGTGGCGGTTCTGCTGACTTTTCAATTTACAGGAGGTCAGATTGAAGATGGGGTCTGGAAACGGCCGTTATGGCTGCGTGGCTTCACCCATGTGGGCCAGGCTGTATTGATGATTACCTTTGGCGCCATCTTCGCCGGTGTTCTTAGCACCGGTATACTGTTGTTGTCTAGTCGCATCAGTTATTTTGTCAACCAATTTCTGCAGCTTATTTCCTAAATCATAGACCATGAGCAATAATTCAGCAGCGCCCACCCGTTTCAAATCCTTTTTGCTTGCCGACTGTGGTTCCATTAACACCACAGTCGCTTTGCTCGATGTGGTCGAAGATTCCTACCGGCTCATTGCTCAGGTTGTTGTGCCCACAACTGGGCTTGTGGCCACGACCGGGGTAGATCAACCAACGGCCGATATTGTACGCGGGCTGCAAGAGGCCATCGGCCGACTAACCCAAACAACGGGGCGTACTCTTCTCACCGAGCAAGGTGTGTTGCTGCGGCCTACCCGCCTCAACGGGGATGGTGTTGATCAATTTGTGGTTGTGATTAGTGCCGGTAAGCCGTTGGCCACCTTGCTGGTTGGCTTGTCTGAAGATGTGAGCCTGGCTACCAGCCGCCGTGCTCTCTACAGCAACTATGTGCGTGAAGTAGAAACCTTTAGTCTGGCCGACGAACGAGACGGAGCCGAACAGATAGAAGCCCTGATTGCCAGCCAGCCCGATCTGGTCATGATAGCCGGGGGCACAGATGAGGGTGAAGATAAACGACTCCTGGAGCTGGTAGAAACAGTCAGCCTCGGTATGCAGACGTTGAGCCGCAGCAAGCGTATCCAGGTTGTTTATGGCGGCAATATAAAGCTGCGTGAGCGCGTTACTCAATTGTTGGGGGAGCAGGCCGGTCTACAAGTCATCGATAATATACGGCCTCGCCTGGAAGTAGAGCGGTTAGAAGAGGCCATCAATATCGTCAGTACATTATATGAAGAGCTGAGTATTAACCGTCTGCCCGGCATTCGTGACTTGATGGATTGGGCCGAACTACCACCCTTTCCTACGGCCACCGCCTTTGCTGCCATGTGTCGCTATTTTGCAGCTCTGAACCAAAACCAGGTGTTGGGTGTAGATTTGGGGGCAGAACAAGTATCATTCGTAACGGCCGATTCCGAGCAGCTTGCCGTATCCATTTACGCCGGTTTGGGTATGGGCAGTTCTTTGCCCCACCTGTTGGATCATATCGATCTGGCTGAAGTTATTCAGTGGCTGCCAACGGCCGTTTCTGTCGAGACGCTACATGATTACATCTACCACAAATCGCTCCACCCCCAAACTATTCCTGATACTGCCGAAGCGTTACAAATGGAACAAGCGCTGGCCCGGGCTGTGCTGCAGCGTGGCCTGATTCGTGCTGCCCAAACCTGGGCCTGGCCTATCCTTACCCAGGCTCCGCCCTGCCAGATGATGCTGGTGCGTGGCAGCACCTTGACGCACGCCGCGCGAGAAGGTCAAATTATTTTAATGTTGTTAGATGCGTTACAGCCTACCGGCATCTTTTCTGTGGTACTCGACCGATATGGGCTGCTGCCATCATTGGGGGCATTATCGGCTGTTGATCCGCTGCCCGTCATTCAAACCCTGGAAAGTGGTGTTCTAACTAATTTGGGCTGGGTTGTTGTACCTACCGGCAGTGGGCAAAGTGGACAGAAGATATTGGATGTGTCGATGGAAATGGATCAGGGACAAAAAGTAGGGGAAGAGGTAGAATATGGCTCACTGACAATTTTACCGCTGCGGCCTAATCAGACCGCTAAAGTAACGCTTAAGCCTACACGCCGCTTTGACATTGGCCAGGGGCCGGGTAAAGAGCGGCAGTTGACCATTCATGGGGGCACAGTGGGCCTGGTTATTGATGGTCGTGGCCGGCCCCTTCAGTTTCCCGAAGATGATACCGCCCGCCGTACCCTAATTCGGCAGTGGCTGTTTGATGTAGGCGGCTAGTGTTGGTAATCTGTTTGCCGATCACCGGTAATAGATAGGTAGAAAAGAGAATGAATCCATTGGTTCGCACCAGATTTGCAAATACCTACACCAAAATTCGCTGTGAGCGTCACCTGATTCGTCCCGGTGACACTACTGTGCGGGTGGGCAGCACGGTGTCCCCTAACCAGGTGGTAGCCCGTATACCAGAGCCTGCGCAATTTTATATTGTGCCTGCTAATGAACAGTTGGGCGTGCCGCCGGCGGCCGTGACAGATTATTTATTGGTAGAGATTGGCGACACTGTGGAAGTGGGTGACCCTTTGTTGCAAAAAAAGGGGTTATTTGGCACAAAGACGGTTGAGTCCCCTATATCTGGAAAAGTGTCGGTCGTGCAAAACGGCCGTGTTATCCTGGAATCGATGACCCGCCTGACTGAACTGCGGGCGATGGTAAAAGGGCGCGTTACCGGTTTTGTTGGCGATCATACCATTGTGATGGAAACGCCAGGAACCTTAATTCAGGCCCTTTGGAGTACCGGTGTCGAAGCATACGGCCCCTTAAAGATAACGGTCGA
>JAWOIM010000705.1:0-6335 GCA_046484685.1 Chloroflexota bacterium
GCCACAAACGCACGGCGGCCCTGGGCTATATCTTCGCCGCCTTTGGCTTAGGCTTTGTTTTTGGTCCGGCCCTGGGCGGTGTCCTTTCGGCGCTGTTTAATCCCCAACTCCCCTTTCTGGTGGCGGGCGTGGCCGCGACGGCCACGATTTTTCTGACCTGGTATACGCTAACCGAAACGGTCACGCCCGAATGGCGGGCCGCCCAGGATCCCAACGAACGGACCACGCTCAGCCCGCTGGAGGTGCTGCGCAACTACCCGCTTATGCTGATTCTGGTTATCGCCTTTGTGGGGCAGGCCTCGCTGGGGCTGCTGCAAGCCACCTTTGCTCTGTACGGGGAAGCCGTCCTCTTTACCGATTACAGCGATAAGATGACCGATTTGGGGATTGGCCTGATGTTAACGGCCGTAGGCATTACCCAGCTTATTGTCCAGACTGTGTTATTGCAGCGCCTGCTCGACCGCTTTGGTGACATCAACCTGATCGCTATTGGCAACGTTCTGCGCAGCGTCGGTATGTTTGCTTTTGCCCTGATTACCACCCCCTGGCTGGGGCCGCTGGCCATTATCTTTTTTGCTATGGGCAGCGGCATTTCCATGCCCCCCTTACAATCCCTGTCGACCAACACCGTTACCGACCGGGTGCGCGGGGGCGTACTGGGCTGGTATCAATCGGCGCTCAACCTATCAATTATTTTGAGTACGGCCGTTGGCGGTATTCTCTTTGCCATAAACCCGGTCACACCCTACTGGATTGGTGGCCTCATCTCTCTGCTGGTTGTCATTCCGGCGCTGATGCTGCGGGGACAGGTCATCGAACCAAGCAGCGAGCAGCCCGCAGCCGCAGAGATGGCCCCTGGTGTAGCCGACTGATGCTATGATACGCTGGTCTAATAGTCGCTTCCGTTCTACCCTTATCTGGTTGAGTATCGCCCTGATGGTGGCCCTGCTGCTGTGGCTGGTCAGCGGCCAGGTGTTGATTGGCTGGCTGGGCCTCAATATCGTGACGCTGGCCGTTTATCGCTATGACAAGGCGATTGCCAATAACTATCGTCGCCGTCGTTTGCCGGAGTTGACGCTGCTGGCCCTGGCCTATGCCGGCGGCGCGGCCGGCGCTTTACTGGGCATGACTATCCGGCCGCGGCACAAAACCAGCAAGCCGGCTTTTTACCTTCAGGTCTGGCTGGCACTGGCCATTCATCTGCTGTTGTGGGTGGGGTATATCACCCGACCATTATGCTAACAAAATTACCAGAAAGGGAGCAATCTGTGGTAAAGTGGTACAAGACAACAGTATTGATCTGTCAGGAGAAACAAGATGAAAATCAAACGCTTTGTCATTCAAGGCTTCAAAAGTATAGACCATCTCATTGTTGACGATCTGGCAGATGTCAACGTCTTTTATGGCCAAAATGATGTAGGCAAGTCTAATATTTTTGAGGCCCTGACCCTGTTGCAGCATGTTTTTCAGATGGCGGAAAAATCAAAACAGGTAAAATGGATGCCACCAGATCATTTATTCAGATTGGGTGGTGAAGGCCACATCGACATCTGGATAGATATTGAGTTTGATAAAGAAACATGGCATAAATCAGATGTTTATAAAAGTGTAAAAAACAAACGCCTAACTTTTAATAACGAGATTGACGCTATTCTTGTTGAAGCAGATACCTTCACCATTACAGCTATTTGTGGACTAAGGGCTGGTTCTGAATCTATATCAAGATCAACTCATTTTACAATAAACGAAAAACGTTTCTCGGTTAGTCCTGAAAAAATTTTCCCCCTACTACATATGATTAAGGCAGAACGGCGTTTTCAACAGGAGCAATGGTCAAAAGCAAACAATCTAGGGGCCATCACCGATGAAAATCTCAAGCAAGCCCTCTTTTATGCCTATTTGAGCCGGGAGCCGCAACAGAAGCAGCGGTTAAGCGCTATTCGTCACCTGTTGGTCAAAGACCCCTTCAGAATGGGTGAACTAGATGTGGCTTTGGACCCGGAGACACAGCAAATTGATATTGGATTTGTTTATGAAAACGGCCGTTTACCCATCGAAAATCTCGGCTCCGGTTCGCAACAACTGCTGTTGATGCTAGGGCAGGTATTCTTAAATGATTATCCCATCGTAGCCCTGGAAGAGCCGGAGATGAATTTGTCTCCTTTTTATCAGGAACATTTGCTTTCAGTATTAAGAGAGCTAATGGCGGATACGGCCGTATCGCTCAACCAGCTCTTCATTTCTACCCATTCTCCTTACCTGGAATTCCAGGAAAACAGCTACCTGGTCACGCGGGATGAAACAGGAGCGACACAAGTTATAAAATCAACAGCCCAAAAGCATACCGACTACTTTGCCCTGTCACAGGTTGGACCTGATACGGGCGCACGTCTTAACTCGTTAAATCAAGTCGAACTGTACGAAGGGGTTGTGGAAGATTTAGCGTTAGAGAGAGGGGATTTGGTCATTTTTGTCCGTAACGAAAACGGCCGTTGGGAAATTCGATCCGCCCGTGAAGTAGCGCAAACGTTACAAACCATTACTGACAATGGCAACAATTGATGGCCGAATTGACCCTGCTTTTGGATACCAATATTTTGTGGGATATTGCTCTGTGCCAACGGCTGGCTGAAAAACGTCGTGACGGGCAGCTAGAAGCGTACATTCCCACTATTATCCATGCCGAACGAATCAGACAAATAACGGACCAGCATGGAGAAGAATTTTCAATTGACGTTGTGCGTCAATTTATTGGGGACTACCAATTTGAATTGTTACCATTCTCGCGTCAAGATGCCGAAACAGTTGCTCAAGTATGGCTCTACATTTGCCAGGCCATTCCATCTGATGAGCGAAAAACCTATTGGTTGCATAATTGCATTGACATTTTGTTATGCGCTGTTGCCCATGCACGCGGCTATACGCTGGTGACAAACGATCAAAGTGGCCATCATTTTGAAGTTGTTTCAAATCGCATGACAACAAATGAACTTGAAACACATCTGCTGGCACTGGTGTAATACCATGATTTTACCCGTCCCCACTGTACCTACTCGTATTCAAAAGGAACAATTATGGCCCATGATCAACCCGCTTTACTCGTTTTAGAAGACGGCACACAGTGGCCCGGCACCAGCTTTGGCGCAGCCGGAACCACTACCGGCGAAATCGTCTTTAACACCAGCCTCACCGGTTATCAGGAAATCCTGACCGATCCCTCCTACCATCACCAGATCGTCACCATGACCATGCCCCATATCGGCAATACCGGCACCACGCCCGAAGACGACGAGAGCGACCGGGTATGGGCCGCCGGCCTGGTCGTCCGCAGCCTCAGCCCGGTAGTGAGCAACTGGCGCGCCCAGCAAAGCCTGCCCCACTATCTGGCCGAGCGGGGCGTCATCGCCATCAGCGACGTGGAAACCCGCGCCCTGGTGCGCCACATCCGCACCCATGGGGCCATGCGGGCCGCCCTCTCCACCGAAATTAAGGATACGGCCGAACTGGTCGAGTTGGCCCGCCAAAGCCGCGACATGAACGGCCTGGATCTGGTGCGGGAAGTCACCACGCCCGAACCCTATCACTGGACTGCGGGACAAAACTGGTGGCAGCCTGACGCCCCCCCGCCCTCTACGGCCGTCCAATTTCACGTCGTAGCTTATGATTACGGTATCAAGCGCAACATTTTGCGCCTGCTGGCCGCCCGCGGCTGCCGCCTGACCATTGTGCCCGCCAGCACCTCCGCCGCCGACGTCCTGGCCCTCAACCCCGACGGCATCTTCCTTTCCAACGGACCGGGCGACCCGGCGGCCGTCACCTATGCCATCGAGTCGGTGCAAGCACTGTTGGGCCAAAAGCCTCTCTTCGGTATTTGCCTGGGCCACCAGATTTTGGCCCTGGCGCTGGGAGCCACCACCTACAAGCTCAAGTTTGGGCACCGGGGCGGCAACCAGCCGGTGCAAACGGCCGACGGCGCCGTCCAGATTTCCAGCCACAATCATGGTTTTGCCGTTGACGCCGCCAGCCTGCCGGCCGGCGTAACGATGTCCCACGTCAATCTCAACGACACCTGCTGCGAAGGCATCGACGCCCCCCACCAGCGCGCCTTCGCCGTGCAATACCACCCCGAAAGCGCCCCCGGCCCCCACGACTCTGATGATCTATTTGACAAGTTTATCGCTCTCATGCAGGCAGAAAAGGAGTAACCACAGATTTTACGGGTTGAACAGATGGGGAACGGATTTTGATAAATCATCTTCTGCGACGAATTGGTGCGTATTTGTTAGACATTTTGCTCTGCTATGGCGTAATTTTTGTACCATTGCAACTGCTCATTTACACACCTATCAACCACCTATTGGACAATCGCCTGGCCACAAACCCTGGTTGGCTGGCTATGTATGTGATCCTGACCATTTCGCTACCGGTCTGGTTTTATTTTATTGGCTGCGAATGGTCGGCCTGGCGGGCCACGGTTGGCAAGCGACTCCTCGGCTTACAGGTAACAAGTGCTTCTCCCAACCACCAGCTTCACACCGCTCAAATCATCCTGCGCAACGGGGCTAAATTACTACCCTGGGAGATAGCCCATCTAGCCGTCAACCTGCCGCTCAATCTTGTGCTGTTTCCCGAACAAGTCATTGCCCCCTGGCGTGTTGGGCTAATCGGGCTGGCTTATCTGCTCATTTTTGCTTATCTCATAACGGCCGTTCGCACCCCATCCCAAACAGTGTATGATCGATTGCTGGAAACGGCCGCTATTATCCATAAATAGAAATGATCTGCGTTAATTTTTGAGAAGTTCAACATGGGCGCAGCACACCACGATGAATAAAAATTCATGGTCTATGGTCCATCGTCCATGGTCTATTTTCTAAGGAGTAATTTTTGCCAAAACGAACCGACATCCGCTCCATTCTCATTCTCGGCTCTGGCCCTATTGTCATTGGCCAGGCGTGTGAATTCGACTACTCCGGCGTGCAGGCCTGCAAAGCGCTGCGCGGCGAAGGCTACCGTGTTATTCTGGTCAACTCCAACCCGGCCACCATCATGACCGATCCCGACCTGGCCGACGCTACTTACGTCGAGCCGCTGACGGTCGAACTGGTAGAAAAGGTGATTGCCCAAGAGCGGCCAGACGCCCTGCTGCCCACCGTTGGCGGCCAGACCGGCCTCAACCTGGCCGTCGATCTGGTTGAAGCCGGTGTGTTGGACCAATACAGTGTGCAACTGATTGGGGCCGACCTGGACGCTATTCGTATTGCCGAAGACCGCTCTCGCTTTAAAGAGGCGATGCTGGCAGCCGGCATCCCTGTCCCTGTGAGCGCCTTTGTCAACACAGTAGACGAAGCCTGGGCCGTGGTTGACGAGATCGGCTACCCTACCCTCATCCGAGCCTCGCGCACGTTGGGGGGCAGCGGCGGCGGCGTGGCCTACACGGCCGATCAGTTCGCCGCCGTGGTGGAGAACGGGCTGCGGGCCAGTCCCATCAGCGAAGTGCTGATCGAACGTTCTCTGCTGGGCTGGAAGGAGTATGAACTGGAAGTGATGCGCGACAAGGCCAACAACTTTGTCGTCGTCTGCTCCATCGAAAATGTAGACCCTATGGGCGTGCACACCGGCGACTCGATTACCGTGGCCCCGGCCCAAACGCTGACCGACAAGGAGTACCAATATTTGCGCGACCTGGCCCGCCGCGTCATGGAGGTGGTGGGCGTAGAGACGGGCGGCAGCAACGTCCAGTTTGCCGTTAACCCACAGAATGGGGAAGTGATTGTCATCGAGATGAATCCGCGCGTCTCCCGCTCGTCGGCGCTGGCCAGCAAGGCGACCGGCTTTCCTATTGCCAAAATGGCCGCCCTGCTGGCGGTGGGTTATACGCTGGATGAGATTCCCAACGACATCACCCGCGTCACCCCGGCCAGTTTTGAGCCGAGCATCGATTACTGCGTGGTCAAAATTCCGCGCTGGAATTTTGAGAAGTTCCCCGGCGTAGACCCCACCCTCGGTCCGCAAATGAAGAGTGTGGGGGAGGTGATGGCGATCGGCCGTACTTTTCCCGAAGCGCTCAACAAAGCGATACGCGGTCTGGAAATCGGTGCGCCCGGCTTTAGCCGGCTGCTGGCCACTGTGGATGTGAAGCCGACGCTCAATGTGCCCACCGCTCAACGACTTTTTGAAGTAGCCCAGGCGCTCAACGCAGGTGTACCGGCCGCAGAAGTGGCCCATGAAACAGCCTACGATCCCTGGTTTGTGGCCCAACTGCAGGAGATGCTGCGCTTCGAGGAAGACCTGTCAGGTTTTGGAAACCTGACAGGTCTGGATGCAAACACACT
>JAWOIM010000728.1:0-7849 GCA_046484685.1 Chloroflexota bacterium
CTGAAGCAGTATAAACGGTTTAAACAGGCGGCCGCCTGGCTGAGCGAGCGGGAAGAAAAGGGGTGGCGCACCTATTTGCGGGTAGCTCCGCCGCCCAAGGTGGAAAAGCAGCTCGATCTGTCCGGGGTGACGGTCCATACGCTGTACACGGCCGTTCTCGACGTTCTGAGCCAATTATCCGCCCAAGAAGAGAGTGTGAGCCTGGTCAAGCCGCGTCGCATTACCATTGAGCAGCAAATTAACCGGCTGCGCTACCGGCTGAAACAGCAGCGGCCGTTTCTCTTCCACGATCTACTCTCCCCCCAACGAGACCGGACAGAACTGTCTGTCACCCTGCTGGCCATGCTGGAGCTAATCAAGCGGCAGGAAGCCATCGCCCAGCAGTCGGTTATGTTTGGGCCGATTGAGATTTGGGGGATAGGGGATGGGGAATAGGGGGTGGGGAGTGGGGAGTAGTTAGGATCGTGCTTCGTCCTTCTGCCCTCTTCCTTTTGCCTTCATCCTTGAACTGGCCCAGGCCGACAGGCCGCCCAGACAGTCAATGACCACATCAATCACGTTGCCGTCGCGGCCGGGAATGAAGGTTTGGTGGTACTCGTCGCTGATGGCGTAAACGGCCGTTAGCAGCAGCGCCCAATCCCACCGTCCCAAAGCAAAACGAGCCAGCCAGGCCAGGATGAAGTAAGCGCCAAAATGGGCACCTTTCTTGACCAATAGATCAATTACACCGAATTGGGGAATCTCATCACTGGGTTGGTGCGAGAGGTAGAAAATAATTCCCATCCAGCCTAGCACTGGCAGCCAGCGCCACCAACCCCGATGTCGTATTAGTTGCATAGTTAGCGTGGTTCACCTTATACCGGTTCCTAAATACCGATTACCACCACTGCTGCTCTTTACCAAACTGCATCACCAGATAGCCGGCTCCCACCAACAGCAGGAGCGGAATGAGGCCATAGATAAAGGCAAAACCTCCAAACCTTAGCAAAAATAAAAGCGCCAAAATAACAGCTCCCCAATAAAGCCAGCGGCGGCGCCTGGGGCTGTAGTCGACCGGTAGATCGTCATTGCGCATTTTGGCCGCATCGACACAGGCCCGGCGGTGACCCACCCTGACGACATCCCCACTCAATGTCCATTGGCAGCCGCATACTTCGCATTGGTAACAGGTACGAGCCGGTTGACCCGTCTCATAATCGGTTCGCTCCAATACACGGCCGCCGCAGTGATCACAATCATAGCCGCTGTCGTTCCAGTTGGTTTCTATTTCTATCATCATTTTTGTGTTGGAGGCAAACAGTCAACTTTATTAACTATTTGGCCTGCTACCATTGCTGTCAACTTAAGACCTGACAGGTTTTCCGAATAGCTATTGTCAGTCGAGAGCGCTTGCCCAAACCTGTCAGGTCTGTACCTTAAGTTGACACGTATGGTAGCTGCCCCACCCCATTCCCCTTGCACCGTAATAGGTCAATGCTACAATCATGACGCTTTACGAACACCAACAAGCGGAGGTTTTTATGCTATTTCTGCTTTTCAAGCTGCTGACCGTACTGGTTTTTCTGATTGCTTTTTTGCGCCGCCCCACCCTGGTCTGGGGCATTGGCCTGTTGGCGGTTACAGCGGCCGTATTACTCGACACCATTTTAGGCACATTTGGCCGCGAAGAGATGATTGCTCGCATCGGCTTCTTCTTTTATGTTATTAGCGGCTTTATTTTTAGCGGGGCTGCGCTCTGGCTGTGGGGTCTGCTGCGTCCCCAAGTAGATGCGGCTACGATCGTAACAGCACCCACAGCAACGACGCCACCAGTCCAACCCCAAACCGCTGCCCCACCCGCCCTCAACGTATTGACAACCAATAGTGAATCGGCCGTCGATTACAACATGCTTTTCCAAGAAATCAAAAAACGTTTTAGCCGTGAGGATGTGCTGGATCTGATGTTTGACCTGGGTCTGGATGAAAGCGAGGTCATGCCCGTCAATCAGGATATGACCCGGCTCATTGTCAATATTATTGATCGGGTTGCAGAACGCGGCCAGGGAACAGCACTGGCTCTGGCTGTAGAACGGATTCTAACGCCACCAGCGCCTGAAAAACTGCCTCGTCTGGAAAAATTAACGGCCGAGTCCCCTCCTACTATTTTGCGCCAATATCTGCTGGCCCATTTCGACATGCAGCAGCTTCAGGAATCGGCTGCATCCTTGAATATCGATTGGGAAAATTTGAGTGGCAGCCACAAACCGGCCAAAGCACGGGAACTGCTCCACTATCTACAGCGACGCAACCGGCTGGATGAGTTAATCAACTGGCTGCACCAATCAGCCTGACTGATGACTTATGTCCTAACCATATTGTCCCATTTACAACAAGCTTGCTTCTGTTGTACACTAAGGTCAAGTCAGGACAACAATACTTTTCATTTTATTTCCTCCTTGTTTGGCAGAAAACTCTGGGTCTCCTCCTTACCCAGAGTTTTCGCTTTTATATCAATCCTTCGCTTGTCAAAAGGCTCATTGTCAACTATCATCAGCACATCTTAAACGTGAAATGATGGTTACATGGACTCACAACGCCGTACTTATTTACTTCTTATCAGCCTCATCCTCTTGACACTACCCTGTTACTGTTTGGGTATTTTTGCTTTGCGGGCTGCCCCGCCGGGCGGACTAGTCGCTGTGCCCCCCACGCTGCCGGCCGTTTTGTCACCCACGCCTACCCTCACGACTCTGCCTGGTATCACACCTGGCTTGTTAACGGCCGTACCCACCCGCACACCCGGACCGGCCACGCCTACTTTACCGGCCACCCCCATTCAATTTGAGTCACCCACATCTGAGCCGACTGTGACGGCCAGCCTCACGGCTACCTCGACCGAGACGGCCACCCCCACCGAAACACCAACAGCCACCGTCACCGCTACAGAAACGGCTACGCCAACCGAAACAGCCACGCCCACCGAAACGCCGGAACCTACACCCACCGAAACGGCCACGATACCACCTAGAGAAACACCTATCCTTGACACGCCGACGCCAACGCCAGAAGGCGCGACACCCACAGAAGAAGCCACCTTTACCCCCACACCCGAAAGTGAGGATGAAGCGTAACACAGCAGCCCAAAGGACCGAGTGCATGGACATATTTCGCATGTTGCAAACCCTGACAGAAACGGCCGCTCCCTCCGGTAACGAAACGGCCGTGGCTGAGGTCATCACCCAACTATGGCAGCCCTATGTAGACAGCCTCAGCCGCGACCGGCTGGGAAATCTGGTTGCCGTCAAACAGGGTCAGGGAGCAGACCCACGCCCACGCCTGATGCTGACCGCCCACATGGACGAAATTGCCCTCATGGTCAAAAATATTGTGCAGCAGGGCCACAACGGTTTTCTGCGAGTAACCAACATTGGCGGCGTGGACCGGCGTCACCTGTACGGTCAGACGGTAGTGGTGCATGGGGAACGGCCGCTGCCCGGCATCCTCGGTACGCTGCCCGACAAAATGCTGCCCAGCAGCCGGCGCAGCCGCACCCACAGCTATGAAGAACTCATCGTCGATATTGGTCTTCCCTTCGACACAGTTAAAGAACTGGTTTCTGTCGGCGACTTTGTCTCCTTTCGCCAGCCGCTGCAAAAGCTGCGCGGCCGGCGCGTAGCCGGCAAGGCGCTGGACAACCGGGCGTCGGTAGCGGCCGTTACCGTTTGTCTGGACTATTTGAACGGCCGTTCCCACCAATGGGATCTGCTGGCCGTCGCCACCGTACAGGAAGAAGTTGGCCTGCGCGGGGCCTTCACCAGTGCCTACAACCAGCGCCCCGATGCGGCCATTGCTATCGACGTAACCTTTGGCAAAGGTCCGGGAGCCACCGACCACAACGCCTTCGACCTCGGTGGCGGTCCTGTCCTGGACCTCGGCCCCAACGTCCATCCCGGTATGTACCAGACCCTCAAAGAGGCCGCCCAAGCGCTGGAAATGACCATTCACACCGGAACCCATACCCGCAGCAGCGGCACCGACGCCTCCGCCCTTCAGATTGCTCGCGAAGGCATTCCCACCGGTATTGTTTCCATTCCCTTGCGCTATATGCACACCATGGTCGAATCCCTGGACATGAACGATATTAAACGGGCCGGCCGGTTGTTAGGTGAATTCACCGCCCGCCTGGACGACAAGTTTTTAAAAAAACTGGCTGAGGGGTTATTGAAATAATGAACAAACTGCTAAAAAGCCTGACCGAAGCCGTGGGCGTTTCTGGTGCTGAAAAAGAGGTGCGTCTGCTGCTGCGTGACCTGATCATCGACCACGTAGACGAGTGGCGTGTCGATACGATGGGTAACCTGATCGCCCTCAAAAAGGGAACCGGTGAATCTGACCTGCGCCTGATGGTCGATGCCCATATGGATGAAGTGGGCCTGATGATTACCGACATTGCCAGCGACGGTACCCTAAAATTTACGGCCGTTGGTGGCTTTGATGATCGTGCCCTGCTGGGCAAAATAGTCCAGGTCGGACCCAAAAAGTATACCGGCATTATTGGAGCCAAACCTATTCACCTGCTCAACAACAGCGAACAAGAACGCGTGGTCAAACAGGATGCCATGCGAATCGATATTGGGACCAAAAATAAAGATGCCGCCGGCAAGCTGGTCACTATTGGTGACCGGGCTGCTTTTATCACTCCCTATGAGGAATTAGGCCCGACCGCCCTGGGCAAAGCATTTGACAACCGGGCCGGCTGTGCCGTTTTGGTTGAACTGCTGCAAGCCAACCCCTACCCCTTTGACCTGTATGCGGCTTTTACCGTCCAGGAGGAGGTAGGGCTGCGCGGGGCCGAAGTGGCCGCTTACGGCATCAATCCCGACATGGCCCTGGTTTTAGAAAGCGTGCCCGCCTACGATTTGCCCAACGATAATGATGTCAGTTCCAATGTGGCTCTGGGTAAAGGCCCTGCTATTTACGTCATGGATCGGCAAACGATTCAAGACCCGCGCCTGGTGGCCCATATAACACGAATTGCTGCTGAAAACGAAATCCCCTTTCAAATTCGGCAGCCGGGCGGCGGCGGCACCAATACGGGTGTCATTCAGCAAAGCCGCAGCGGTATTCGAGCGGCCACACTCTCCATCCCCGGCCGTTATGCCCATACGCCTGCCATGCTCATTCATCTGGACGATTACATTCACACAATAAAACTAGCTGAACTAACGCTTCGCAGTTTAGCAGAAGGATTACCAGAGAAAGTGGGGAAGTAAAAAAATATCTCAAGAGACTTTTGAAATTTTAGCTCTTGAAAGCTGGCATTTCCAAGACAGAAAAACTTCAAAAGTCTGAACGGATACCTGGCTTTATTATTTCTAACACGATTCAAATACAAAACTATCGTTCTGTTAACAGTAATGTCATAGAATACCTTCTACCTATTGCAGTATGTCGTCATTTGGCCCATACTGATTACAGATAGTGGGCTAAAACGCCCTGTAAGGAAAAAACTTATGACTAACACAAATAAACAGCAGTCACAACAGCCGATTCCTGTCGTTCCCTTGCGTGGGGGTGTTGTTTTCCCCGGTATTACCACAACGATATCAATTGGCCGGCGTCGTTCTTTGGCGGCCGTACAGCAAGCCATCGAGCAAAAAGGGGATATCCTCATCACCGTTCAATATCAGGCAGATGTCGACTCGCCCGAACAAGATGACCTGGCCCCCGTAGGCATTCTGGCCAGCGTCCGTGACGTGCTGCGTGCGCCCCACATGGGTGTGCAAATGCTGGTTGAACTCAACCGCCGCGTCCAGATTGAAAAAATCGAAAACAACGAACCCTTTCTGTTAGGCTATTATAGTGAACTGAAAGACCCTTTTGACAGTGAAGCACCCGAACTGACAGCCGAGGCCATCGCCTATCTGGAACAATATGCCGAAACATTAGGAGAAGCCAATCCCCAGGTCATGGCCATTACTCGCACCAAATCACTGGCCGGCGAACTGGCCGACTACATTGCCGGGCTGCTAAATCTCTCATTGGAAACAGAAATACTTCTGCTGAACAACGGCAACGGTATTGAGCGGATGGAAATGGTGACCGACTTCCTCAGGAAAGAGCTGCGTGTGGCCGAAATTCGCAGCAAAATACAAAATGAGGCTCGCGAAGGGGCCGACAAAGCGCAGCGTGATTATATGCTGCGCGAACAAATGAAAGCGATCCGCAAAGAGCTGGGTGACGAAGGTGAAGATCTGATTGAAGAACTACGGCGCAAAATTGAAGAGGCCCAGATGCCGGAGGAAGTGGAAGAACGCGCTCAAAAAGAACTTAGTCGCCTGGAATACCAGGGACCACAATCGGCCGAATCCAGCGTCATTCGCACCTATTTAGAATGGATGGTTGAACTACCCTGGGCCACCACGACTGACGATGACCTGGATGTCAATAACGTGCGCCGGGTATTAGACGAAGATCATTATGGCCTGGAAGATGTAAAAGATCGCATTGTAGAATACGTGGCCGTCCGTAAACTGGCGGGCAATAAAATGAAGGGCGCAATCATCAACCTCAACGGCCCGCCCGGCGTTGGTAAAACCTCTATCGCCACGTCAGTTGCCCGCGCTATTGGGCGCAAAGTGGCCCGCATTAGCCTGGGCGGTGTGCGCGACGAGGCCGAAATTCGCGGCCACCGCCGCACCTACATCGGCGCTATTCCTGGTCGCCTGATTCGCGCCTTGCGCGATGTCGAAACGCGCAATCCGGTCATTGTCCTGGATGAGATTGATAAAGTTGGCTCTGATTGGCGCGGTGATCCGGCCTCAGCCCTGCTGGAAGTATTGGACCCGGAACAAAACAACAGTTTTACCGACCATTATCTGGAAGTTCCCTTTGACCTGAGCGACGTCATCTTTATCACCACCTCTAACCAGCTCAGCACCATCCCGGCCCCGCTGCTAGACCGGATGGAAACAATTCAGATGCCCGGCTATATTGAAGATGAAAAGCTGGCCATTGCCCAACAATATTTGCTGCAAAAACAGCTAGAGGGACATGGTATTACTGATATTGAAGTCTCTCTGGAAGAGGATGCCATCCGCACCTTGATTCGTCACTACACGCAAGAAGCCGGCGTGCGCCAGCTTGAACGCACTATTGGCAAAGTGGTGCGCAAGCTGGCTGTTAAAGTCGCCAGCGGCGAAGAAGGCCCTTTCAACGTCCCGGCTGATGAGATCAACGACCATCTGGGGCCTGAGAAGTTCACTTACGGCATGGCCGAAGAAGATGATGAAATCGGGCTGGTGACGGGATTGGCGGTTAACAGCTACGGGGGCAATATTTTGCCCATTGAAGTGAGCCTCACAGAAGGCAGCGGCAAAATCACCTTAACCGGTTCACTGGGTGACGTCATGCAAGAGTCGGCTCAGGCTGCCCTGACCTATTCTCGCGCCAATGCTCGCCGCCTGGGGTTAGAACCGAATGTGTTTGATAAAACCAACATCCATATCCACGTGCCGGACGGGGCCACGCCCAAGGATGGGCCAAGCGCAGGTATTAGCATGGCCACGGCCGTTATCTCTGCCTTTACCCGCCGCCCCGTCAGCCGCAGTGTGGCTATGACGGGTGAAGTAACGCTGCGGGGCAAAGTGCTGGCTATCGGCGGCCTGAAACAAAAAACAATCGCCGCGCACCGGGCCGGTATCAAGACCGTCCTGCTGCCCAAAGACAATGCCAAAGATATTCCCGAACTGCCGCAGCGCATCCGGGAAGACCTGACGCTGATCCCGGTAGGCCATCTAATTGCGGCGGATTGACAGTGACGCCAATCATAGCAGGCGCGTCAAAGCCCATTTCAAGCGGGTCGGTCATG
>JAWOIM010000743.1:0-5236 GCA_046484685.1 Chloroflexota bacterium
CTCGGCCGGGCTGGTGGCCGTCCTGACCTTCCACTGGCCCTATAAGTTGGGCTTAATGGCGGCGGCGCTGGTAGGCATTGGGGTGGGGAGTTGGCTCAGTAAAAAAGTAAGAAGTAAGAAGTAAGAAGTAATTGTGTCGTCACTTCTCACTTTCCACTTTTTACTTCTCACTTCTCACATGGAGATTGAAGATGGTTTTGTGGCTAACAATTATCGGTATGGGCTTGATTACCTTTGCCTTGCGGCTGGGACCGATTGAACTGCTGGAGCGCTTTCCGCTAAATGATGGGCTGCGGCAGGCGCTCCGTTTTGTGCCGGCGGCCGTTTTGTCGGCTATCATATTGCCCGAAGTGGTGCAGCCGGCCGGGGTATTGGATCTGTCCCTGGGCAATGAGCGGCTGCTGGCCGGGCTGATGGCCGTCGTGGTCGCCTGGTATACGCGCAATGTATTATGGACCATTGGGGCAGGGATGGTGACGCTGTGGCTTGTGCAATATTTCTTGTAATGCGAGAAAAATACGCATGTTCTATATACATCTTGACTGGTATTGAGTATAATTGCACAATAATGTGAGAGAAAATCACGAGGAGGTAGTTATGCTCATTCGTTTTACAGTAGAAAACTTCCGGTCATTCGACCAGGAAGTTGTTTTTTCCATGCTCCCCGGTCGGGCACAGAAGCATAGCGACCACATTGTTGCCGGTAAGGATCACGGTATTGATGTGCTGCGAACCGGGCTGCTTTACGGGGCCAATGCCTCTGGCAAATCGAACTTAGTACGCGCTATGGCGTTTGCCCGTGATTTCATTATTGAGGGTACACGTCCCAAGCAGGCAATTCCCGTGGAACCGTTTCGCCTGAAGCCAGCAAGGACCAGCGAGCCTTCCCGCTTTGAGTTTGAGTTCATGGTAGACCAACAGGCGTTTGCCTATGGTTTTGTGGCAGACCGTCAGTTTGTCCATGAAGAATGGTTGTATGAGGTTACGAGTAAAAATGAACGGCCTTTGTTCGAGCGCACTACTAACACCAACGGAATTACCCAGGCTACGTTTGGTTCCCCGCTACTTAAAGAAGCGGATACACAATTTTTAGCATTTGTGGCTCGTGGCACACGACCCAACCAACTATTTTTGACAAAAGCTGCCGAGAATAATGTGACATTTGTTAGCAATGTCTATAGCTGGTTTCATAAATCACTAACGATTATATTTCCCGACACGCAATACCAGGGTATTCAAGTAGATGTTCACAAAGACCAGAGATTTACCCAAGCCCTGAGCGCTTTTCTAAAGACAATGAACACGGGGATTGACGCAGTATGTACAAATCCGGCGGACTATGAAACTATTGAACCACTGAAACTCATTGTTGCTGAGTTGGAAACACCCAGCCAGGATGAAGAATCTGGTGAAGGAGAAAACAAATTAGTTGTAGTGGATGGGCCACCTGGTCATCGTTACCTGTTGCATCGCAATGAAGAAGGTTTTTTTGAAGCATATTCTTTAGGTACACGGCGTCGCGTTAACGGTGAAACTATTGACTTTGATCTGTTCGACGAGTCAGATGGCACGCTGCGTCTCTTTGATTTGTTTCCTATTTTGCACGGGGCCAGAAAGCGGGTCTTTGTCATTGACGAACTGGAACGCAGTCTCCACCCTAATTTAGTACGCCGTTTCATCCAGCATTTCCTGGCAAGTGACACGAACAATCAACTGATTGTAACCACCCACGAATCAACTTTGTTGGATCTGGATCTGCTACGCCGGGATGAAATCTGGTTTGTGGAAAAAGCACCAAACGGTGCGTCTACGCTTTACTCACTAGAAGAATTTAAGCCGCGTCACGACCTGGATATTCGTAAAGGGTATCTACACGGCCGTTTCGGGGCCATTCCCGTGTTTGGCAGTAATCTTCTTGAAGAAGTGGATGAGAAGGTAGCTGTGTAATGCCGCGCAAACAACGCCCTTTTATTCGAGAAAGTGCAGTTCGTGATGCCCGGCTGGTTGTTATTGCTTCGGAAGACAGTGAAGCAACCCCAACCTACTTTGAGACAATGGTTTCGCCAAATTTTTATCAAAGCTCCAGAGTTCACGTGGAGTTGGTCAGGCGAGACAATACTGCATCTGCACCTGGACATGTTCTGGCCCAAATCGAACGTTGGCTTGATATATATCAGATAGGCGCTGAGGATGAATTTTGGCTCGTTATTGACGTTGACAATTGGGGCGATGCCAAATTGAGCCAGATTGCCAAGACGTGTAACCAAAAAGAGATATACCTGGCGGTCAGTAATCCAGCTATTAAACTCCGGTTTTTGCTGCATCATACCGATCTAGATCGATATGATGCAGCTACCCTTGAAGTATTATTTGAGAACAAGAAAAATGGGGCGCGACGAACGCCACTGGAGCAAGCCATTCTGGAGATTACCGGCCAGTATAATAAAAGCAACCTGGATGCTCATAATTATGTTCCCCATGTGAAAGAAGCGATAGCACGGGCCAAAGCATTGGATATCAATCCCAATAATCGCTGGCCGCAGCATTTGGGGACGCATGTGTACCGGTTAGCTCAATCAATCATTGATAGCGCCCCATACGGCAGGAAAAAATAAATGCGAAGTAATCAAGAAATTGGTGTAGTCACAGGCTTATGTCGTTATCCGGTCAAGTCAATGCGCGGCCAGTCGCTGCGCGAGGCCCACCTTTATTGGCACGGGCTGGACGGCGACCGGCGCTATGCTTTTGTCCAGTCAGAAAGCCGCTCCGGCTTTCCCTGGCTGACGGCGCGGGAGCTGCCCCAACTGGTGCAGTATGGTCCCCGCTTTGAGCGACCGGATCCGGTCAACTCTCCCATTCAGGTGCAAACACCAAACGGCCGTTTCCTCCCCCTCACCTCAGACGATCTCCACCAGGAAATAGAGGCTGCCTTTGGCCAGCCGATCCACCTGATGAAAATCGGCCGTGGGGCCTATGACAGTCAGGTAGTTTCCCTGGTCAGCCAGGCCACACTGGATAAAGTGGGGCAAATGGTGGGAGAGCCTGTGAACGCGGCCCGCTTCCGCCAGAACATTCTCATCGAGACTCGCAGCGGACTGCCCTTTGCCGAAGAGGAATGGCTGGATGGGGTTCTGACCTTTGGTGACGGGGAAAACGCGCCCCGGCTGCGGCTCAACCGGCCCATTCAGCGCTGCGTGATGGTCACTGTCGATCCGGAAACGGCCGAAAAATCTCCCCAAATCCTCAAAACCATCGCCCAACAGCGAGACAACTGCCTCGGCCTCTACGGTTCCCCCGAACGCCCCGGCCCCATTTGCCTGGGAGATGTGGTACGCTTGGTAGCTGTAGAGTGATTTTGTGATGGTCAAAACGCTTGCGTCTGGTAAAATAAACAGGCGGCGCAAACCATAACAAAGTCATAGATACCGGGGCAGAATGAAACAGTTTTGGCAAAAAGTTGTCCGTTATGGGCACCGGCTCAACGAACAAACGCAGGGTTGGTTGGGGCTGTTGGTCGGTGCGGCGCAGAAGGCCGTCAAACCCAACGCCATGATTAAGGCCGCCGCTATTGCTTACTTTGCCCTTTTCTCCCTCTTTCCCCTCATTCTCTTGAGCATTTCTATTGCCAGCATCAGGCTTGGTTCGTTGACGTTGATGGACCAGCGCCTCGTCGTACAGCGGCTAGAGTTTATTGCCCCGGCCCTGGGGCAATTGCTGGGTCAGAATATTAACAATATCATCCTGGAGCGCGGACCGGTTAGCGGCGTTGCTTTACTGGTTCTGCTCTGGTCTTCCTCTACCGTTTTTTACATTCTCACCAACAGCCTTAATGAAATTTGGGATGTGGAACGCCGCCGCCCTGTCTGGCGGCAGCGTGGTGTGGCCATTTTGGTGGTCCTGGGTGTCGTTGTCCCGGCTCTCTTCCTGGCTTCGTTTGTCGGCAGCCTGCTGGCTGCTCTGGGAACCTTGCTGCCTGCCACCATCATTCAGATAGCAAGCAGCGTCAGTTGGGGCGTGATTATTTTGCTGAATGTAGTCATGTTTATGCTTCTGTACCTGATGCTTCCCCATGGGAACTCTACCTGGCGCGAGATCTTACCCGGTGCCCTTGCCGCCGGCCTCCTTTGGGAGCTAGCCAAGAGAGCATTCTTGTTCTTTGTTTCTACCTACATCGTTGCCTCAAACCTGGTGTACGGCTCGGTGGCCGCTATTATTGCCTTCCTGACCTGGGCTTACCTGAGCGGCCTTATCTTACTCTTTGGCGCTCACTTGAGCGTTGCCTATTATCAACTAAAACGGAACGCCCTGAAGCAGCAGAATAGGGATACATTACCAGGCCGACAGCAGGAGAACAAGGAGCAGCGTGGTTAAAACGGCCGTTCCTGCCTGCCGCCCGGTCAAAGCCAATGCAGCCCGACTACCCATCTCCTGCTGCACCGTCCACAGCGTGACCACACAGGCGGTCAGCGTTGAGGAAAAGTAAACCAGGACAAAAATCTGGCCACTGCTCAGGCTGGCCAGCAGTGCCCCTTCACCCTGGTTGAGAATCAGCAGCCCATCTTTGCGGATGATAGAGAAGATGACGCCGGGGGCTACATCGGGCGGCAAGCCGATCAGCCCTAGCAGCGGACCGACACCTTGCGCCAGCCAATTCAGCAGCCCCACCAATTCCAGGATAGCGCCTACGGCACACATGGCCAGAAAGATGGGCATCGCTTCGCCCAGAAACTTTTTGAGGACGGAGCGCACCCGCACCGTCGAGCCACGATAGTTGGTTTCATCCCCGGCCGCATAGCCGGTCAACGCCCGAAATAAAGCCGATTTTCCCACCGATTCCAGGCCGATGAGGACGATGTGGGGGAGAGGGTGGGTGCTTAGTGTAGTCATGGTTTAATGACGTGAAACCCTTCAACTGCGTTCAGGGCAAGCTGTGATGCGTGATGCCTGAAAAGCCCTCACGTTTCACGTTTCACGCATCACGCTCTAACAGGCACACGTATCATCACAACAGCTCAAATCATCCAGGAACATTTGCTGCTGGCGGTATAGGTCCAATATATCGGTGGGCAGGCCGAGGCGGGTAGCGATGACCTCACCTCGCGGCGCTGCGGCGCGACGTCGAGATGGGCCAGGCGCTCGGCTTCGACGGGGCGAGGCTCCACCAGAAGGTGTTCGAGCCGCGCTACCACTACTGGGCCGACCGGCTCGGCTACCTCACCTGGGGCGAGTCGCCCAG
>JAWOIM010000025.1:0-14978 GCA_046484685.1 Chloroflexota bacterium
GTCAGCGCGGATCCGCCGGTCGCATCTAAGCGGCCGCGAATACTCCCAGCGGGTGATGGACCCGTGCCACCGTGACGAGGAATCCGATCGTCGGGCCACCAGCAGCTTTATTTTGCTCAAAATGACATCACTCACAGCAGACACTTTCCTTGCAAAATTACTTGATTCTCAACCAGACCAATAATTCCGGAAGCCGGATTGACCCTATTCATATAAAAATTTTCAGTTTAGGCAGCACGCTTCACACATTAAAAAAATTAATGTTTATTTAATAAATAGGTTTATGAATTGCACCAGACCATTTATAAGCATTCTCCTCAAGCAAGTAAATAGACATTGGCTTTTTATCCATAGGCATTTGTACCGCTTGGTTGTTTCAGGGCCGATCATTTGCTATTTTCCAGCAACTTTATCTTCAAAATTACGTATGTCTTTAGCCCTACAAGGGTTTATATGAACAGGCTATACACCATAAAAACATGGCTATACACACCAACTTAACCTAGCCCCAGCCTCAATGACCCGGTATTTTATCTTCCTGCTTGGCTTTCTATCTCTGATTCCTTATGGCATAGCCTGGCGGTTGGGGGATCTACGGCAGAATACGGTTGGGTTTTTGGTTGTCTTCTTGGCGGCGTTTGCCTTATATGCCGTGGCTACCATACTGGCCATGCGTATCAAGACGTTCACCCACCGGGATTTGATCATGACATTTGTCCTGGCTATGGGGATGCAGGGCTTTCTTATCTTTACCCCACCAACGCTTTCTGATGATATGTATCGCTATGTTTGGAACGGCCGTATCCAGACCCACGGTATCAGCCCTTACCAGTATCCCCCCAATTCCCCTGAATTGGCCCACCTGCGTGACGCAGCAATCTATCCCCACATTAATCGCAAAGCATCTGTGACAATTTACCCGCCGGCCGCTGAAACAGCCTATGCTGTTCTCTGGCGTATCTGGCCCGACAGCGTCCGCTGGTTCCAGATTGCCATGGCTGCCGGTGGCCTTTTAGCCGGTATCTTGCTGCTGAAAGTCCTGGCTCAATTGCACCTATCACCGGCCCGAGTGCTGATTTACCTCTGGTCTCCCCTGTTACACTTTGAGACAGCGCACGCGGCCCATGTGGACGGGTTGATATTACCACTACTGGTAGGGGCCTGGTGGGCACGGCTGCGTGAACGAGACAGCCTGGTAGGTATTTTGTTAGGATTAGCTACGGCCGTAAAACTTTATCCAATTATTCTCTTGCCCTCATTGTGGCGGTCACAGGAACGGCAGGGCCGTTGGCAAATGCCCCTGGCCTTTACGCTTACCCTCACTATCTGCTATGCGCCGGCCGTCTTAGACAATGGAATCGGCGTCATTGGCTACCTGCCTGACTATCTGCATGAAAGCTTCAATAGGGGCGTGCCGGCAGGATCACTGTATCTTCTTTTCACCAGGTTAGGCATCGATTCAAATTTGGGTGTTTTACTGGTCATGCTGCTAACCTTGAGCCTGATTGCCTTTATACAGGTCTGGCAGCCGGCAACCGATGGCGTTACGGCCGTACGACGTTGCCTCTGGCCTATGGCTGCTTTTACTTTGTTAACCCAAAATCTCTGCGCCTGGTATCTGCTCTGGCTGCTCCCCCTGATTGCCCTCTTTTTACAACCCGGTTTAAATAGAACTCAATTTGCACCGGTTCTCTCAGAAAAAAGTTTGTCCGGAATTCAACACCTAAAACTTAGGCTAATTACAATCAGTAAATCAAACATCCACATTGACGCCTGGAGCGGTTGGTGGTTATTTTCTGGTCTGATTGCCCTTTCTTACTCCTACTTTATCTATGGGCGTCCTATCCTTTGGCTCGCTGCGCTCCAGTTCCTTCCCTTATACCTTTTCCTGCTTCTGGATCTCGCTCGCTATTTGACAGATACTCCTCAACTAGGAGAATCTTCCTATAGTCTATAATCTTATCCGATTAACATGGACATGTTATTTAGGCTACCTTATAATACAGAGGAGACAACACGCGCCGCGGCGCACCAACAAATGAATGAAAACAGCGCACACCCGCGCTATTTATACGAGGAGGCTCACCACAAAATCTACCAATCTGCCCGGCGAGCCAGCATAGACAACCAAGTAAAGGGAGATTGACTTATCCCTCGAAGAAGTACTTCATTTATGACTAACAGGCGCTTTATACAATTCCCTACAAAAACATACTTGTGGTGGTTACCTCACTTCATTACCTGGCTTGTTTTTGCTTTGTTATTGCTTCAAACCTATCAATTTTTTTTCGCCCTACCCTATTTTGGCTTTGATATCAATCCTACAAGTGGAGAGATCATCGAGGTCTTTATGCCCACCAGTCAAATACAACCCGGAGATCAGATCCTGGCCTTTAATTCTGTCACATGGACTGACTTTAAAGATGATCTAAACCGACCATTTGTTGAAGATAAGCCAGTTGGCCATAAAATATCCCTTGTTATTGAGCGCGATCAAACGCCACTCTTTTTCTTATGGTCCTTGCCTGGTCAAACAGCCGGTGAATTACGTCATCGCCTTATCAGTCAATGGTGGTTGGCCTATGTTTTTTGGATAATTGGTGCCATTACTGTTTTGTTTGTACGTCCCCGAAATGAGCGTTGGTGGGTTTTCATCGCTTTTAACTTTCTGACAGCTATCTGGCTAACGGCCGGTATGCTATCTCGCTGGCATTATGGATCCAGTGCCTTGATATTGCGCGCCACTTTATGGCTGTCTCTGCCTGTTTATTGGCATCTGCATTGGGTTTTTCCGCGGCCATCAGGCAGACTCTCACGATGGGTACTGATAGTAGGCTACACAGCAGGCATTGTTATGGCGAGCCTGGCCTGGCTCCAGTTACTGCCCGCTTCCTCATATATCGTTGCTTTTATGCTGGCGGCCGGTGGTAGTTTTGTGCTGCTGCTAACTCATTATATCTACCGTCCTGAATCTCGGCATGTGCTACGCTTTGTGTTGGTGGCAGCGGGTACCGTTTCTGGCTTAATGGCCAGTTTAGGCATTGTGAATTGGGCCGGAATTGCCACACCCGTTAGTGCTGCTGCTCTATTGGCACTGCCTATTCTGCCTATCGCCTATCTTTACATTATTTATCATCATCAGCTTGGTGGCTTTGAAGTACGCGCCAACCAGGTCATTGTTCTCTATTTTTTTATCTTGTTGAACAGTGTGATTGTTCTCTTTTTATTAGCGCTCACGCATCAGTTTATACCGATTTCAGACACAAGTGTATGGCTGGCTCTTGTTATCGCTACTTGTTCAGGTTTGTTGACCGCAGTTGGGTTTTCAACCTTCCAACGCTGGATCGAACGATATTTATTGCACATACCCCTAACACCTTCCAAACTGCTGGAATCATATGCTGCCCAAATCATTAGCAATCTGGATAGGGAAAGCCTGGCTCACTTTGTTCAGAAAGATATCCTGCCCACATTGCTTATACGACAATCAGCGCTTGCACGCCTGGACGGAGAAAATCCGGTTGATGTAATCTATACGCAAGGGGTTACGCCCTATCAAGTCCCTCAGAGAAAAGATACCCCACCACTGCTTGAGCAGGCTTACCAGTACCGCCCACCGCTTGAAAACATGTCTGGGCCATATTCTTGGATACGTCTGGTGTTACCCTTAAAAGTTGGCAAGGAAATAATTGGTGTCTGGTATTTTGGTAAAAGAGATCCGGACGATGTTTATAGCCGTTCGGAGATACCTACGTTTCGGGCTTTAGCCAACCAGACTGCCATTGCGCTCAATAATATTGTGCAAACGGAAAATTTACATATGATGTATCAGGCTAACATCAATCAACAAGATGAAGAGCGAGCCTGCCTGGCATTGTTGTTACATGATGAAATATTGAATGATATCGCTGTACTGGGCATGTATATTGATGAACAATCTATTGCCCCCCAACTTCAGGAAGCCTATGATCGTTTGACTACTCGGCTTAGGCAAACTATTCGTAATCTTAGACCAAGCATCCTGGAATATGGTTTGTGGTTTGCCCTGGAGCAAACGGTTGAATACTTTTTAGAGCGGGATAATGCAGCCATCCAACTGGACATATGCAAAAGCCAGGTTCGCTATCCCAAACAGGTTGAACAACATATTTTCTGGATTATCCACCAGGCGCTTGAAAATGCGCTTGAACATTCTAAAGCAGATCTCATATATATTGAAGGTACTCTATTACCAGATAAGGTGTGCCTGTCTGTCCTTGATCAAGGGCAAGGTTTTGCCCCCGAAATTGCTCAACTGGATCTAAAAAAGCTGCTGGCAAACAAACATTTTGGCTTAATTGGCATGTATGAGCGGGCGAGTTTACTTGGTGCCTGTTTAAAAATTACTTCTCGACCTGAAGGGGGCACACAGGTAACTATCAACTGGACGCCGGAAGGCGTTGGTCATTTTTCTGGTATGCTTTCAACTACGACTGCACCAGAACGCGGCTGATGGCAGCAACAATTAACCCTTGACATTTCTTTACATAAACAACAAGCTCGTTTATACTTAATTTATGTCTGATAACATCGGCCGTCAAACAAATGAAGATAGGGTTCCGCTCAGCTTTGTATTTATCACTATAGGGGCTATTGTTTTAATGACAGTTTGTGCGGTCTGGCTGATAGCACCCTACACCATGCCTGCCCCTCTGTACGCTGTGGTGGAGCGGCAAATGCGGCAGCCGGGCATATTGCCGACGCTGGCCGCTGTGGCCCATATGCCACCGCTGCCCACCACGACACCTATGCCGGATGAAACGATCGTTCTCCTACCTGAATCCAGTTTAGACAATCCCTTCCCTGACTACTTTGTGTCGGCAGAAACGGCCGTGCGCCGCCGGCCGGGTGCCAATGAACCACAACGCATTCTCATCCCCAGCATCGACCTGAATGCACCGGTCAGCCCTATCAGCCTGGAATCAATTAGCAGCAATGGCGAAACCTATTACCAATGGCCGGTTCCCAACGAGTTCCGCGCCGGCTGGCACGACAACAGCGCCCGCCTGGGGGAGACAGGTAATACCGTTCTTAACGGCCATCACAATATTTACGGCCAGGTCTTTCGTCACCTGGTCGATCTGGATGAAGGGGATGAAATCATCATCCAGGACGGCACCGGTCAGAGTTTTTCCTATAGCGTCACCGAAAAAGAGATTTTCCCGGAACGGGACCAACCGCTGGCTGTGCGCCTGCAAAATGCCCGCTGGCTCAATACCACCGACGACGAACGGCTGACGCTGATTACCTGCTGGCCTTTCACCGATAACAGTCACCGGCTGGTCATTGTGGCCCAGCCGACAGACGGTGATTCGTAATACGAAAAAATAAATAATTATAGCAATAAAAAAGGAGTTAGCATGAACCCAGAAAAGTTCGACGTGGTAGTTATCGGGGCAGGTTTGGGCGGTTTGAGCGCCGCCGGCTATCTGGCGAAGGCCGGTAAGAAGGTGCTGGTACTGGAACACCACACCGTCCCCGGTGGCTATGCCCACGAATTCCGGCGCGGCAAGTATCGTTTTGAAGTGGCACTACACGCACTGGATGGAGTCGGGCTAGGCGGCTGGACGTACCCCACGCTGTCTGATCTGGACGTGTTGACGCAGGTGAAATTCGAGCGCATAGATCCCTTTTATACTGCTCGCTTCCCCAGGCATGAGATAGTGGCTCACGCCGACCCCATGAAATATGAAGCGGAACTCATCCGCCATTTTCCGGCGGAAGCGAATGGCATCCGCAAGCTGTTTAACGCCTCAATGCAAGCCTTTTGGGACGGTCGCCGCTATATGGAAGATAAAATATCAGGGCAACTGCCGCCGATGATAGAAATGCCTACCCACTACCCCCACATGCTGAATGTGATGGGGCAAAGTTGGAGTGAATTCATGGATCAGTATATCCATGACCCGGAACTGCGCGGCATTGTTTCCACATTATGGACGTATTGTGGCCTACCGCCCAGCCAGTTAAACGCTGCGGCCTTCATTATGCCCTGGGTGAGCTACTTTTTGTTTGGCGCCTATTACCCGGCAGGTGGGAGTATGGCCATGAGCCGGGCGTTGGAGGCAACGATTCTGAATTGTGGCGGTGAGGTACGCTACCGGCAAACGGTGACAGGAATTGAGGTGGTGGAGGGCCGAGCAACGGCCGTTACTACCGCTAAAGGGTTACGCGTAGAAGCCGACCTTATCATCAGCAACGCCAACGCGCCGGACACGCTGCTGAAATTTGTCGGGCAAAAGTATCTGCCAGCACACTATGTGCGGCAGGTTAAAGCGGCACTGGCAAAACCGGCGCTGGGCAGTCTGGTGGTTTACCTGGGCCTGGAACGCGACCTGCTGGCTGAGGGCTGGCCTCATCACGAACTATTTTTGGTCGAGACGTATGACGTGGAAAAGGATTACGAGGCGGCGCAGAACGGCCGTTTCGAGCAAACCAGCATGGTCATCTCCTATTACAACCAGGCCGATCCTGACTGCGCCCCGGCCGGCGGCAGCGTTATCACTCTGACTGTGCTGGCTCCCTGGGATTATGCCAATCAGTGGGGCACGGGCGGCAACATGGTGCACTACGGCAAAAATCCGCACTATCAGAAACTGAAGCAAGCAGCCGGCAATGCCCTGATTGACCGCGCCGAAGCGGTGCTGCCCGGTTTACGGCAAGCAATTAAGTATATGGAAGTGAGTACACCGTTAACCAATTACCGCTACAGTCTGAACCCCAGCGGCAGCATTTATGGCTCGAAGCAGTCGGCGGGAAAAGTGGCCCTCGACCACCTGGTCGAGCGCACACCTATCCCCAATTTGCTGCTGGCGGGGGCGTGGATAAACGGTGGGGGCATGAGTTCAGCACTGAATTCCGGGCGTATTACGGCAAGCGTAACACAGCACAACCCGGCGTAGTTACCATAATTCATAATTCTCAAAGGAGGGTTTCATGAAACGAACAGTGATAGTTACCTTGTTATTAAGCAGCTTTTTCTTATTAAGGGGGTGGGCTGAGCAGGTGCAGGCCCAAAGCGATAATGTAGCTCTGGGCACGATTCAGGGCGTGGTGTATGAGGATATTGATGGGGATGGTCGCTGCGTCGATACCGGCGTCACCGGTGAAGGACCGGTAGAAAATGTAGACATTGAGTTTGTCAGCAGCGATCGGAAAACCATCATCACGCTCTACAGCGGTCCTGGCGGCATCTTTGGTCTATTTGCGGCCGGCCACAGCTATTGGGAAGTGCATGCCCGCCCCGGGCCGGAATGGGTTGTCACCTCTGAAAACCCGCGCTATGCGCCCATTGATGGCAACAACCTGGTGCAGACCGGTGTGAATTTCTGCGTACGCAAAGCGGATCAGGTGCAAGTGGTCTTGCCGGCTGCCGGCCAGGCAAACATGGGCTGGTTAACGGCCGTTGCCACCCTCATCGGATTCGGCTTCATTGGCAGCGGCTTGGTTCTCCGTAAACGTAGGGGATAAGTTAATAGGTAGCGGGCTTAGCCAGTGAGCTAAGCCCGCCCACACTCTATCACGGAACCAGCAGCACCTTGCCCACATTCTGCCGCGTCTGCAAATAATAATGCGCTTCAGCGGCCTGTTCCAGACTAAATGTGCGATCTATCGTAGGCCGGAACAGCGCCTCATCATACCAGCTTAACAACTGCCGCATCCAGGCCGGCTGCAGCCCGTTGGCTGCCAATAGTGAGCTTAGATTAACCCCCATCACGCCCCGATTTGTGGCCATCAACTTTAGCGGCGTATAAAAGGGAATTGTCAGCAGGCCCCGCCACCAGGCCCAGCGAGAGCGAGTCGCTTCCGGTGTCAGGCTGTTTAAACCAAAACAAATCAGGCGACCTGTTGGCGACAACAAGCGATAATTTTTTTGCCAGTGACGGCCACCCAATGAATCCAGCACCAACTGCACCCCTCGCCCCCCTGTCAAATCATTAACTACCTGTTCATAATCCAGGTTGCGGTAATCAATTGGGTGCTGCAATCCGTGCCCGCGTAGGGCATCATGTTTATAGGGAGAGGCCGACCCTAACACCTCTGCCCCTAAAATCTTGCAAATATCCAACACCGCCAGCCCGATGCCCCCACCCACACCATGGACCAGCACCCGGTCCCCCGGCTGTACGGACCCCATCACAACCAGCATTAAATAGGCCATCAAATAGCTAACGGGCACAGCCGCCCCATCCTGCGCTGTCATCCAATCAAATCGCTTAAAAACCTGCTGGTAAGGCACGCATACCTGTTCATTGTAGCCCCCATAATGGGTCAAGGCGATAACGCTGTCCCCCTCCTTAAAGTCTGGTACACCCTGGCTGATGGCTTCAATACGGCCGGAAACTTCCCAACCGGGCACAAATGGTATCAACTTCATATCGGGGTCCAGCCCCATGCGACCCAGCAGATCGCGAAACGTAACGCCACATGCTTCAACTCGAATGCGCACCTCGCCGTTACGTGGAATCGGCTCCGGCACCTGACGAATCTCCATAACATCTGGCAACCCAGCCCGGCTGACTACTACTTGTCTCATTGTATTATCCTTCCCGAAATTATTTGACAACCTATATTCAATATGTTAGCGTTCCCATTATAACCAATTGTAGGTAACTACTAACACAAAGGCACAGACTTGTACTGAGTGCAGCCGAAGTAGACGCAAAGAGTTTGGTCGCTTTATCGTCATGCTTGCCTGGTAAATTCCAGAATGTTTAGTAGTTACAATTTTAGTTACTCATGAGATTGTGTGCTATGCCTAAAATCAAGGCCTTAGAAACCGGTTCCTCTTGGCAGCGGGATGGACTGAATCATCAGGCCATTGAAGATTACCTCAAAACGATTTATATGCTGGCCGAAACGGAAAGTCCTGTTTCCACTTCGCGCATTGCCGCCGCACGTGAGGTTAAACCGGCCTCGGCCACCAATATGATTCAACGATTGGACAAATTGAACCTGGTTCATTATGAAAAGCATTATGGCGTCACCCTGACAGAAGCAGGTAAAAAGATCGCCCTGGAAGTATTACGCCACCACCGCCTGATTGAGTTATATTTGATTGAGGCGCTGGGTTTTAGTTGGGACGAAGTTCACGAACAGGCAGAGATACTAGAGCATGTTATCAGCGAAAAACTAGAAGAACGAATCTCTGCGGTGTTGGGTCACCCCACATTGGATCCGCATGGGGACCCAATTCCGGCTAAAGATGGTACCATTGTTCACATAGATGCGCAGCCGTTGGGCAGTCTAGCGGTGGGCAGCACCGCTTATGTGGCCCGCATTGTTGACGATGCTGATGGGGAAATGCTGCGCTATCTGGCTCAATTAGGGCTGACCCCGGGCGCAGCTCTGCGCGTGGTACAGCAAGAACCATTTAATGGGCCAATAACCATTCTTATCGGTGAGAAAACGGCCGTTATCGGCCAACAATTGGCGCAATCGGTGCTGGTAACATTTAAAGATAGTAAATGAAAAAACAAGTCAATCCTAAACAAAACGAGCAGCAGCATTCTGCCGGCAACCATAATGAGACCAACCTGATAACAGATAGCTGGCCTATTGACCATGCGGCTCTGATCCAGTTAATGGGAGCCACAATTGCCAACCAAATGCTCACTTATCTGCCTGATTATTTTGAAGCCAGCACGCCCCAGGTGCAGCGCCTGCTCTCAGCAGCAGACAAGCTGGATAGCCAGAAAATGTGGCTGGCCGCTCACGCCCTGCGTGGCAGCAGCGCCAATATGGGCATGACCTCATTGGTTACACTTTGCCTGGCGATTGAAAAATATTGCGAATCAGATTGCCTGCAAGAGGCTGCGGCACGAGCCAATCAAGTCCATGAAGAATATAGTCGCATTCAACAGGCCTATAATCTACCGCCTTTAACGGTTGGCCAGTAAACAACGACGAAAAAAACCTGCTGAATCGCTTGCAGCAGGGTCAACAATAACAAACAAACGATTATAAACCACCAACAAAAAACAGTTAGTAGTATGACAACAGTTAATCCATTGGTAGCCGATGAAGGGGGACAGCCACCCAGTGGCAATCCCTATCATTACGATACTCCTGTCCGCCAATCGCAGCGCTTTTTTGGGCGTGAGACGATATTTGATCAGATTGGTGAATATTTGCGCCAGCGGCTGGCCGAACCGCTGCTGTTGGTGGGGCAGGAACACAGCGGTAAATCATCCCTGCTCCAGCAGTTAATGACCCGGCATCTTTCAGGCCAACTGATATTGGACCAACCGATGTTGGACCAAGCGCCAACCGGGCAGATGTCTGAAGCGGACAGGCCGCCGTTGGTAACGCTGATCGATCTGGCACAAACGGCCGTTGACAGTCTTAGCCTGCTACTTTGGGATATTGCTAAAACGGCCGTGGCTGATTGGAGCCAACCCTTTGCGGCAGCGCCATCGCTGGATAAAACTTACTTTAGCGCCAACCCCCTGTCTGCCTTTCACGATCAATGTCTAGACCCCTTCACTACGGCCGGACAATCCCAGCCGGCTCCGCGCCGGCTGCTGCTGGGCGACAATCTGGATGCGCTTTTGCCGGCCCTGGACAACAAGTCCCTCAACGCCACCTTGCTCAACCAATTTTTTGAAATGCTGCTGGAAGCGGACGTCGCGCTCATTTTAACCTGTACCGCCAGTGGCAAAGCGGCGCTGACCCACCATCTGCCCATACTGCACCAGGCACCCATCCTGCAAATTGGCCCCCTGGACAAAGAGGCGGCGCTGGATTTGATTCGCCAGCCAACCAATTATGCCTTTGTGCAAGATGTAGCTGAATATATCTACGAGTTGACCCAGGGGCACGCCTATCAAATTCAGCGACTCTGCCACAACCTGTTTCGCTACCGTCAGGAAACGGGATTGGGGCAGTTTACCATCGCTGATGTCGCCCATGTGGCCGCGCAGGCGGCCGGTCAACCGGCCACCTGGCAGCGCCATTTACCTACCTATACAGTGGCCGGAAACGGCCGTTCCGCTTTCAGGACGCGCCTACTAGCCGATAACCAACCCTCCAACCGAGATTGGCTTATACGGGTCGGGCTGCTTCTGCTTGTTATTCTGCTGTTGGCCGGGGCAGCCCTGGGCTATGCCAATCAGCAGCAGCCGCTGGCCAACCAATCCGACCCCGACGACCCCAATCTGCTGGCCGCCCTGGCCCAGGGTGAACTGCCACTCATACCTACGGCTACCCCATCAGCCACGCCTTCTCCCACCAGCACATCTACCAGCCAGCCTACGCCTACAGCGACGGCTACGCCCTTAGCAGCGAGCCCCACCCCCACCCCCACGGCTACGGCTACGCCCACTCCATCCCCTACGCCAGACGGACCACCACCAGAAATCACCCGCCAAAGCGACCAGATGATCATGGTCTATATCCCGCCCGGCACATTCATACGTGGTGCAGATGAAGATGACCTGATGGCTGACACGGATGAAAGACCCCAACATGAGATCACCCTAGACGGTTTTTACATTGATAAATATGAAGTCAGCGTCGCCCAATTTGTCGTTTTCCTTAACCGGCGTGGTGGTCTGACACAAGAGTGTAATAGCTTCTCATGTGCCCTGCCCCGGCTGCGAGTAGGGGCCACCAGTTACCTGGTTGAACAAGATTTAAGTAGTGGCGAAATTCAGTATATTCCCCTAACCGGCTATGCCAACTACCCCATCAACCATGTAAGCTGGTATGGAGCTAATGCCTATTGTGAAGCAGTGGGCGGCCGTTTACCAACTGAAGCCGAATGGGAATATGCGGCCCGGGGGACAGACGGCCGTTTGTATCCCTGGGGTAACCAGTTACCCAACCCCACCCGTGCCGTTTTTGCCAGCGAAGATTATGAAAATTTGAAGCCGGTTGATGCCTTGCCGGCCGGAGCCAGTCCCTTCGGTGTTTTTGGTATGGCCGGCAGTATGTGGGAGTGGGTGGCCGATTGGTACGATGCCACCTATTACGACAACAGCCCCCAGGTCAATCCCCCCGGCCCCGAAAGTGGCTTTTTTAAAGTTATACGGGGTGGTGCCTGGCCCAACAACAATCAGGCCAATCGCATTCGGGCCAGCAATCGCAATGTAGCCCCCCCCGACTTTATTAGTTCGACCATTGGCTTTCGCTGTGCTTATGATTGGGAGGAATAGGAAGTGGGGGATGGGGAATGGGGGATGGGACAGAAACGTACCAATTGCCCCCTTGTCACCTTGCCACAATGGGGTATGATCAGCGCTACAATCAAAATCGGGTCTACGAAAGACCTATCAGAAATCGTAGGACAAATTGTTAATTTGTCCGGGCAATTCGGCAGATTGCCCGACAGATGTCAACTTGTTCGGTGATCCATCAAATACTACCATAACTGTAATTCATACAAGGAGCGTTACTATGAGCCAAGCGGATGCACCCCCTATTAGCCCTGAGTTACTTGAAATATTGCGCTGTCCGGTTGCCGTACAATCTGACCAATATGGCGACGATCCCGGCCGGCTGGAAGTGGCCCACGATTGTTGGCTGGTCTGTGCCGACAGCGGCCTGAAGTATCCTATCCGAGACGGCATTCCTGTCATGTTAATTGAAGAAGGGGAGAAGTGGAAAGATACGGCCGTTGCCGATCTGCCTGTTCCACCCCCTGCTTAACCTGGCAAACAGCTAAGCAGCGAAGCATCAGGTGATGTCATGGACCAAAACGTAAAAACAATCTTACAAATCGAGGACAATTTGGCCAACAAGGTACTCATTGAGCGCGTCTTGGAACCACACGGGTACCGGCTGCTCCATGCCGCCGATGGCGAAACCGGGTTTAGTCTGGCCGTGGAAGAAAAACCGGATCTGATCCTGATCGACATGGGCCTGCCAGATATTGACGGCCAGACAGTTGTCACCCTGTTGCAGCAAGTACCTGAACTACAAGACGTACCCATTGTGGCCATTACCGCCTGGCCGGCCGACAAAGCACAACAAATGGCCGAACTCTATGGCTGTGATGGCTGCATCACCAAACCGATTGATGTGAAAACGTTCCCACAGCAAATTGCCGCCTATCTGGACAGTGACCGATAACCAGTAACCCGTGATCAGTCAGCCGATTACTGATTACCGTTCGTGAAACGGTCGCTCAGCAACATTACCGATTACCGCCCTATGGAAATCATACCCGCGGATCGCTTTACGTTTGAAGAGCTAACGGAAGCCTATAATCAGACACGCATTGATTATTTGGTACCCATGCCCATGAATGTGGCCCGTTTGCGTGAGTACGTTCACTCCTACGACGTTCGTTTAGCTAATTCCTACATTGTGATGCGCGGAGATACCATGCTGGGCTTGGGCATGCTGGGCTTTCGTCACCACCGAAGCTGGATTACCCGCCTCGGCGTCCTGCCCTCCGGACGTCGACAGGGTGTGGGCCAAGCCCTTATGGAAGTCTTGGTAGAGACATCCATACAGCAGCAGTGCCGGCAAATTTGGCTGGAAGTTATCAAAGGCAATAAACCGGCTCATGAACTTTTCACCAAGTTTGGCTTTCATGAAACGCGAGAGTTGATTGTAGCCCGGCGGGCGCCCGGCGTTAAAGCAAAAAGCATTGCTGAACTAGATTTGCGCCGTGTCACCAATCTAAACCATGAAGATGCCCTCATTCTGCTGGCCCATCGCAAAAAACGACCCAACTGGCTTAACGAAACTGAATCCATGTACAATCTGCGTAATCTGTCAGCCTTGCTGGTAGAGTTAAACAACGGTGGTCGGGGTTGGGTCACTTATCACGCCGGTCTGCTGCAATTGACACGCATTATGGTTGAAGTAGTAGCCGGCGATCCGGTCGAAGTCACCGCCACTATTCTGCACATTCTCCACCACCGCCACAAACGGCAGGATGCCATTACCGAAAATATTCTCGACGATGATGTATGGTTGGGCTATCAGCAGGCCGGTTATTTTGATGCCTTTCGCCGTATAGAAATGGTAAGAGAGTTATAGAGTGATTTCTATGATAAACCCCACTACCGTCACCCAGGCCGCCCAACGGTTGGCGGGCATTGCGCACCGCACGCCGGTGATGACCTCTGGCAGCCTCAACCAGCTTGCCGGGAATGACATCTTCCTCAAATGTGAAAATTTTCAGCGCGTTGGTGCCTTTAAATTTCGCGGAGCCTATAATGCCATCAGCCAGTTGAGCACCGCCGAAAAAGAAGCCGGCGTCATTACCCATTCCAGCGGCAACCATGCCCAGGGCATTGCCCTGGCGGCCCACCTGCTGGAGGTCAAAGCCACCATTGTCATGCCCGACAACGCGCCGGCCGTTAAACGGGCCGCTACCCTGGGTTACGGGGCAGAAGTGGTCGACTGTGCCGCCATTGATCGAGAAAAAGTTACGGCCGATCTCATCGAGCAACATGGTTACACTCTCATCCACTCCTACGATAACCCCTACATCATTGCCGGGCAGGGCACGGCCGCTTTAGAGTTGTTTGAAGAAGTGGGGCCGCTGGACGCCCTCTTTGTGCCCGTGGGCGGCGGCGGGTTAATCAGCGGCACGGCCCTGGCAGCCGCCCTCAAAGCCCCCGGCTGTCGTGTCATTGGCGTCGAACCGGAAACGGCCGCCGACGCCAACCGCTCCTGGCGTGAGGGGAAAATCCACACGCTGGAGCAGGTTCCCGACACCATCGCCGACGGCCTGCGCGTGCGCTACATTGGCCAACACAACCTGGCCGTCATGGCCCAGCACGTGCACGACATGACCACCGTCAGCGAAAGCGATATTTTACAAACGCTGGAATTTGTCTGGTCACGGCTAAAAATTATCATTGAACCCAGTTCGGCCGTGGCCCTGGCCCCGCTCTTTACGGGTAAATATCCGCTGGCCGGCCAACGAGTGGGCGTCATTCTCAGCGGTGGCAACGTCAACGTGCCCGGCTGCGGCTTCTTCC
>JAWOIM010000051.1:0-4367 GCA_046484685.1 Chloroflexota bacterium
CACGGCAATGACAATACCGTCTCGCGCCTTGGCCTGCTGCACCTGGCTCAACATCTTGTCATAGAGTGCGTCCTGCGTCACCAGGGCCACCACCGGCATCGACTCATCAATGAGGGCAATGGGGCCATGTTTCATCTCCCCCGCCGGATAGCCTTCGGCGTGGATGTAGCTGATTTCCTTGAGCTTGAGCGCCCCCTCCAGGGCCACCGGGTAGTTAATGCCCCGTCCCAAAAAGAGGAAATCTTGCGCTTTGCTGAACTGGTGGGCCAACGCCTGATATTCCTCGTCCCGGTCTAACACCTGACCGGCCAGATCCGGCAGGTGGGCCAGGTCGTCGACCAACTGCCGCCGCCGTTCCGGGCTGAGCAGGCCGCGCAGGTCGCCCAGCAGAATGGCCAGCATGTATTGGTCGGCAATAGAGGTGGTGAACGCTTTGGTGGAGGCCACCCCGATTTCGGGACCGGCCTGCATGGCGATGCTGCCGTCGGATACGCGCATCGCCTGGCTGCCAAAGGCGTTGACGATGGACCAGAGGGTAGCCCCTTTTTCGCGGGCCTGTTCCAGGGCGGCCAGGGTATCGGCCGTTTCGCCTGATTGGGTAATGGCTAAGACGGCCGTATTCTCATCAATAATCGGGTCATAGTAACGGAACTCCGAGGCATACTCTACCTCGGTCGGTAGGCGAGCAATCGACTCAAAGAGGAATTTGCCCACCAGCCCTGAATAGTAGCTGGTGCCACAGGCCACAATAAACAATTTTTGGATGCGCTGGGCCAGTTCAGGGGTCAGATTCATGTCGGGCAGATCGATACGGCCATTTTCAAAGTCAGCCCGGTTGCTCAAGGTGTCGATCAGGGCGCGGGGCTGCTCAAAAATCTCCTTCTGCATGAAATGTTTGTATTCCCCTTTGGCCGCGCTCACCGGGTCCCAGGCGATGGCGTGGACTTCGGCCTCAATGGGCGTGCCGTTCAGGTCCGTTACCCGGTAGCCCTCCCGCGTCAGGCGGGCCATTTGCCGGTTTTCCAGGAAGACCATCTGGCGCGTATATTCCAAAATGGCCGGAATGTCGGAGGCAATAAACATTTCGCCGTCGCCGATGCCCAGGGTAATGCCGCCGGCGTTGCCCAGCCGGGCCGTTACTAATGTCTCTGGCTCATCGGTACTCATGGCCACCAGGGCGCTGGAGCCTTTGAGGCGGGGCAGGGTGTGACGCACGGCCGTTTCCAAATCCAGCCCGCTCTCTACCAGCCGCTCCACCAGTTGGGCGATCACTTCGCTGTCCGTTTCTGAGGCAAAGGTGACCCCCTCCGCTTCTAACTCTTCGCGCAGCTCGGCAAAGTTTTCCACAATGCCGTTATGGACGACGACGATACGGCCGTTCATGCCCGTATGGGGATGGGCATTGCGTTCCGACGGTGCCCCGTGTGTTGCCCAACGGGTATGGCCAATGCCAATATGCCCTGTCAGCGGTGACGATTGCAGCAGCACCTCCAGATTTACCAGTTTGCCCACATCCCGCCGCAGCGCAATGTGGCCATTCTGGGCCAGCACGGCCACCCCGGCCGAGTCATAGCCGCGGTACTCTAAACGTTTCAAACCTTGCAAGACGACAGACGGTGCCTGTCGTGGACCAATATAGCCAACGATACCACACATAAGATATTCTCCTTATTTGCGTGGCGACCCTTCATTGTGATTTTGCTGGGGAGCAAAAATGTATGGGGACGCCCCTTCTTAGAAGTGAGAAGTAGAAAGTGGAAAGTAAGAAGTAGTTATGGTACTTCTTACTTCTTACCTCTTACTTTTTACTTGATAAACGCCACCACCCGCCGTTTTGGGCCAGATAGTTACCTGGCTCCCAGTTGCCTGGGGTTTTGTCGGCCGGCTTGTTATAGAAGGGGCAATATTCAGGGTGTGGCCACCCTGGGAGGCATCCGCTGATGTCTCGATTTTCCCGGCCTGTGCCGGTTAGTCCCGTTTGCCCGTAATTCGTTATCGGTGTTCGGTCATCCGTCATCGGATTACCGCTCACCGCTCACCGTTTACCGGCTCGGGAAACCTCCACCTCGTCAACCAGATTAACACTTAATTATTCAACAATTCACCAATTAATTATTATTCTGGTCCATGCGCTGATATGCCCATTTGTTTTTAGTCGATAAGCAGCCTCCTTATGAATTACGAATTATGAATTACGAATTACGAAGATGCTATCTTGTCCTTTGATTTGTGTCAAGTGACGATTAGCCTACGCAGCCAACGCTTGTTCCCGTTAGAGAGAAGTAAATCAGGTTGCTAATCTCATCATGACAGGCGTATAATGCTCCATTGAGTAAACATACCAATGAACGCTATCATTCTGCCTTATTGGTGTGGGCGTATCTTTGTGGTCTCTCTTGACCGGGCAGGCACAAGGCACTGCCCCTACATTACATAATTTTGTAAGGAACAAACAATGGGAATTGAAGGAATATTATGGGCTATTGGCGGTTTTATTATTGTGTTGACCCCGATTGTACTGGTTCATGAACTGGGCCATTTTTGGGCAGCACGGCTGTCTAACATACGCATTGAAGAATTTGGCATTGGTTTGCCGCCGCGAGCGGCCGTTATTGGCAAACGCAACGGCACCATTTATTCGCTCAACTGGATCCCCTTGGGCGGTTTTGTGCGGCCGGCCGGTGAAGATGACCCCAACGTGGCCGGTGGTCTGGCTTCTGCTTCCAAACGGGCCCGCTTTTTTGTTTTAATCGCCGGGGCCTTAGCCAATGCGGTTATGGCTGTTGTTATCTTCTGGGTTGCCCTGATGATTGGCCCGCCGGCCGTATCCGTGGTCGAAGTTGATTCCAATTCGCCGGCCCTGGCGGCCGGCCTGCAGGCGGGCGACATTATCCTGGAAGTGGAAGGACGGCTGGCCGATAATACCAATGTGGTGGCCGGTCCCATGTATGAGCAAGGTGGCCAGCCTGTTACGATGCGCGTAGATCGCAGCGGCCAGTTACTAGACCTGACCGTTATCCCCCGTGCTGCTGGAGCTTATGATCCTGAGACGGAAGGACCGCTGGGGGTACGCCTGGGAGCGGCCGAAGATTATCGTATTCAGCGGGCGCCGGTCGCCGCGGCTGTGGCCTCGGTAGATTTCATGGTCGAGTATACGCTTCTTTTTGTGCGCCTGCCGCTGCTGCTGATTCAGGGTGATATTGAACCAAGCGACGCCCGTCCGGTCAGCGTGGTGGGCATCAGCCAGATTGCCGGGCAGGCGGCCGAAGCCTCGGCCACCAACCGTGACCTCTTCCCCATTTTATCGATGATTGCTTTTATCAATTTGGCCCTGGGCCTGACCAATCTGCTGCCCATTCCGGCCTTAGATGGGGGACGTATTCTATTTGTCGTGATTGAAGCCGTGCGCGGCCGGCGTATTGAGCCAGAGCGAGAGGGCATGGTCCATGTGGCCGGAATGCTCTTTTTGCTGGGGCTGATGGTGCTGCTGATTGTGCAGGATATTGTAAACCCCATAATCCCCTTTTAAAGAATTACTAATCGCGTGAAACGTGAAACGTGAGAAGTTGTCACGCTTCACGCTTCACGTTTCACGAACAATTATGACACAAAAAAACACCGAAAAACCGTTCAGCGACGTACTGGCGGCTATCTTTACCAATACAACTGTGCCCATTTATGAGCTGTACCGGCTGTCAGATATGTCGGCCGCGGAAACGGCCGAATTTCAAACCCGTTGGCCCGAGGTAGACGACGAGCGACGGCGCGTCATTGCCCGCCATATGGCCGACCTCACCGAAGAGAATTTTGCGGTCGATTTTGCACCCGTTTTTGGTTTTATGCTCGATGATCCGGCCGCGCCTGTTCGTCTGGCTGCCCTGGACGGCATGTGGGATACAACCAATACCCGCCTGATTGAGCCCATTGTGCACATGCTGCAACAAGATGACTCAGTCGAGGTACGAGCCGCGGCGGCAGCTACCCTGGCCGCACCTTTGATGTGTCAATACAAGGTATGAAGGTTCTGGAGAATTTTGATATTGTTGATCAGGCCGGGGGATGGAGACGTGTTCTCAGGAAAGAGTTCAGGGGCGTTAAAGTAAAAGACACCCTGCTTATTGAGTTCTCAAACAGCTCGCATGTAGCGGTTATTTCGGGAGTGGAAATAGTGATAGACGATCATATCATCTCTTCCCATAAAAAAGAATAGGAATATATAGTTGAGAAGTACACATTCCAAAGAATCAGAATTTGGAATATCATAAACTTAAAGGAAGCGGATGAGAACCTTAATAGTGATCTCTTTGATAACCGGAATGACTTTTTTCATGCCGGCTAAAAGCCTGTCATGCCCTATACCTGTTTTC
>JAWOIM010000054.1:0-6233 GCA_046484685.1 Chloroflexota bacterium
ACACCGACCGTAGCCCGAGTACGGGTTTTCAGCGCGGTTTCCTAACCGCGCCGCCTACTTGGGGCACTCACACGGCGAGGTAAGGATACCTCGGCTACGATAAGGCACAATTGCCGACTACTGAAAAGTCCTGTCAGGACAAGTAGCGATCCGGCTTCGGTTAGGGCATAATGGGTTCATGCAACAACAGGTACAAAATGAAATCCGTTATTTTCAGTTTGAAAGTTTATTAAGGGCGGGGAACGGCCGTATTCAACACGCCATCTTTGGCCGCCAGGGCGGCGTCAGCCCGGCCCCTTTTGACTCACTCAACCTCAGCGTCTCTGTGCCCGACAAGAAAGAGCGTGTTTATGCTAACCGCCGCCGCGCCTTTGGCCTTTTTGGTCGAGATACCGACACCTTAGTCCATGCCCATCTGGTTCACGGCCGGACTGTGGCTCGCGTCGCCAGCGCCAACAACGGCACCTGGGCGGAGCATGTAGACGCCATTATTACCAATGAACCGGGCTGCGGTCTGACCATGAACTTTGCCGACTGCACCCCTATTCTTTTGTACGATCCCGTGCGGCAGGCAATTGGACTGGGCCACGCCGGCTGGCAAGGGTGCGTGGTCGATTTGCCGGGGGCTATGGTCCAGGCCATGCAAACTGAATTTGGCAGCCGGCCAGATCAGCTTTGGGCCGGCATTGGCCCTTCTATTGGCCCTTGCTGCTATGAGGTGGGCGAGCCGGTTATTGGTGCGGTTCACGAGGCGTTTGCCCGGCCAGACCAGTTCTTGCTGCCTCAACCGGATAGGGATAGACCTCATTTTGACCTGCCCCAGGCCAACAGGCGCAACTTGATCCGGGCCGGTTTGCCCGCCGCTCAGATCGAAATGCCCGGCCTCTGTACTGCCTGCCATACCGATCTCTTTTTCTCTCACCGTGCCGAAAACGGCCGTACCGGTCGCTTTGGATCTATTTTTCTGCTGCCCGCTAGTCAATAATATTGGCTGATTTCAACACGCACGTTTACAATAGCCTGAGGAATATCGGGCAGTAAAGTGATTTTTTGTAAGCGTTTACCTACCTTGACAATAGAACGCAGATTTCGCAGATTAGGCGGATTTTGCAGATAAAAAACGAAAAAATCCGCGTTAATCGTTTCTTTCTTGCTAAAGAAAGACTAAATCCGTGTTTATCCGCGTTCTATTTTTTTGTCACCAACTGAATGCTTGTGATTTTTTTAGCACAGACGACACCTATCACCGCTTAGCAAGGGGAAAGAGGATGAGTAGTCAAGACAAGCCCATCACTATTTTGTGCCTCGCCAGTGAGTACAAAGGAGTACCCTTTATCCGCGAGTGCAAACGACAGGGCTGCCACATTCTGCTTGTGGTAGCCGATGAATATCGCCGGCACGATTGGCCCTGGGAAGATATTGACGAGCATTTTTACATGCCGGAACTGTCAAAGCAGCCGGACGTGACTCATGCCGTCAGTTACCTGGCCCGCTCCCATCAAATTGACCGTATTGTGGCCCTGGATGATTATGATGTAGCCACGGCCGCTTCGCTGCGTGAACATCTGCGGCTGCCCGGCATGGGGGAAAGTGTGGCCCGTCATTTTCGTGACAAACTGGCCATGCGGGTGCAGACCCAGGCCCAAGGAGTCCATGTGCCCCCCTTTACCGGGCTGTTTAACTATGACCAACTGCGGGCTTTTATGGCCCAGGTGCCGCCTCCCTGGGTTCTAAAGCCTCGTTTTGAAGCCGGAGCCGTCGGTATTCGGAAATTGCAGCAGGAAGAAGCGGTTTGGCGGGCACTGGATGATCTGGGCGACCAGCAATCATTTTATTTATTAGAGCAGTTCTTACCGGGGGATGTTTACCATGTAGATTCGATTGTATGGGAAGGCCAGGTGGTCTTTGCCGCAGCCAGTCGTTATGGTGCCCCCCCTCTGAGCGTGACCACGGGCGGCGGTATTTTTAATACGCGCATTCTGGACAATGCGAGAGAGGAAACGGCCGTTCTCCGCCGGGAAAATGAGGCCTTGTTGCAAGCGCTTCAGCTTGACCAGGGCGTGGCCCATACAGAGTTCATTCGCAGTCACGCCGACAGGAAATTTTACTTTTTAGAAACGGCCGCTCGCGTGGGTGGGGCCAACATCGACAAAATGGTCGAAGCGGCCACCGGCGTCGTCCTGTGGCAAGAAGCGGCCCGACTGGTGTTGGCCGATGTGCGCGGCGAAACTTACCAGCTTCCATCCTATCGCCAGGATTATGCCGGCCTGATCATTTGCCTGGCCCGGCAAGAATATCCCGATCTGTCTGCTTATCAAGATGAGGAAATCGTGTGGCGCTTGCCCAAAGCCTACCATGCCGGTCTGCTGGTCGCTTCTGCCAGCGCTGCCCGCGTGGAAGCGCTGCTGGCCAGCTATAATGAACGGTTTGCCCATGACTTTCTGGCTGTTGGCCAGCCCAAAGCGGAGGTGCGGACCAATATTTAGAGTTACTCCGCAAAGTTTGCGTCTATTACGTTAATTTTTGACGCAAAGGCGCGAAGAAAGCAAAGACGCAAAAGATAGAGAAGCAAAGCTTTGTTTTTCTTTGCACCTTTGCTCCCTTTGCCTCTTTGCGTTAACTCTTTTGGTTGTGGCTACGCACTACGAACTACGCATTACGAACTAATCACAAGCAGCCACTCAGGAAAGAAGAAACGTCTGCCCCGTGTAGGCCAGGCTGGCTCCGGCGTCGAGGACGGCCTGCCGCTCCGGGCTGCCGGCATCAAGCACGGGGTTGGTGTGATTAAAGTGGGTCAGCACCAGTTGGCAGGGCAGATCGCCAAAAAGCGAAAGCGTATAGGAAATGGGGGGATGGGCCGGGGGAAAACGGCCGTCTAGCTCCTCGTCATCATAAAAGGTACCATCAACCAGAGCATAGTCAACTGCCGTCAGGTGGTCTTCGGCTCGTGCCCACGGGTCCCAACTGTCAATGTCGGGCAGATAAAGAAGTGATTTTTTAGGCCCACTGATCTGGAAGGCAAACGTACCAATTCCCCATTCATCCCGGTGGGGAACGGGAATAGGGTAAATAGTGAGGTCCGGCCCTAACAAAACGGGGCGGTTGGTGGAGAGGGGAATCAAAGCCAGTTGTTGGATAACCGGCCGCCACAGGCGTGTTTCGCGCAGCAGCGTCACTAACCCCAAAGAGGTGTAAATAGGGAGGCCCTGGATATTCATGGCTTCTGGGCCAAGCTGGAGCAGGCCGCTGATATGGCCGCTGTGGGCATGGGTCAGAAATATGCCCTGAGGTGGTCGCAGCCGGTTGGGGGCCATAGCCTGACGGCCCAGGACGTTGTCTAACAGGTTTAGCTGGTAGCGGATGTCTGGCGTGGCGTCGATAAGCCACACGGCCGTTTCCTCTCCCCGTGTATCAATGATGGCCAGGCTGGCTATATACTCCATCTGGCGTGGATCGTCATAGGCGGCCTGGCAGCGCCGACAGCGGCAGCCCACATGAGGTAAGCCCCCATCCTGCATAATTCCCAGCACTACGGCTGTGACTTGATTAGGCTGCAACGTGAACATCACCGATAAGCCTAATCATTTTATGCTATTTTGGCAAGAAAAAAGCAGGCCAATTTTCAAACAGGTACGACAGCGAGTGGTCTGTCCCGTTGAGATCGTCCGATAGAATTACATTGTTATCTCAGCCTGGCCCTTAACATAGGCTGCCCCTTGCCGCAGCACGGCCCTATTTTGTTGTGTCAGGTGCTGCTTGCTGCTGGGCAGATGGTTAGTTAAGGTGCTTTCTAGCGTGTCCAGGGAAAGTAGCGGCCGTTGGGCCAGCATGGCTCCCAACAGAACCACATTGAGCATCTTGACCGAGCCGGCTTCTTCGGCCAGCTTATTGGCCGGCACGTAGATGGTTTCGATGTCGTCACGGGTAGAAACGGCCGTTACCAACGACGCGTTCACCACCAACAGCCCGCTCGCTTTCACCAGCGGCTCATATTTCTCAAACGACGGCTGATTCAATACCAGCGCGATGTCGGGATTGGTAACAATAGGTGACCCAATCGGCCCATCGGCAATCACGACCGTACAATTGGCCGTTCCGCCCCGCATTTCCGGTCCATAAGAGGGAATCCAGGTAACGAAACGGCCGTCGTCCATGGCTCCATAAGCCAACAACTGCCCGGCAAACAGGACCCCCTGCCCCCCAAATCCGGCAATAATGATTGAAGTTTCCATAGAAATAGTTCCTTTTTAACAACTATTTGCTGACGAAGGACGGAAGACGCGGAGGACCGATAGCTAAGGTAGTTCCGTCCTTCGTCCTCCGTCCTCGGTCATCTAACGAGAGCCGGTTCCGGCCAGACCATCTTACGTTGTTCTGCTTCCATCTCTTCAGTCAACAACTCGCCCAGCCGCCCGATACCGGTTTCAATTTGCCGGGGCAGTGCGTTAGAAAAGTTGAGCCTGAAGGTATTGGCCTGGGTGCCGTCGGGATAAAAACTGTCGCCGGGCACAAAAGCCACTTTGCGCTCTAAGGCTTTTTCCAGCAGGGGCGTCGCTGCTATGTAAGAAGGCAGCGTTACCCAAATGAACAGCCCGCCGGCCGGTTTAGTCCAATAGACGCCGGCCGGGAAAGTACGAGACATGGCCGTCAGCATCAGATCGCGCCGCTCTTTATAAACGCGCCGAATCTCGCCGACATGCTCCTTTAGAAAACCGTTTTGGATCACCTCATAGGCCAGCATTTGGGTAAAGGTACTGGTGTGCAGGTCCATGCCCTGCTTGACCAGCACGCTGCGCTCAATGACGCGGCGCGGGGCCACCATCCAGCCCAGCCGCAGTCCGGGAGCCAGCGTCTTGGAGAAGGTGCCCAGATAAATCACGTTGCCTTCCTCAAACGGCTTGCCGCGCTGGAATCGCTCGGCATCCAATACGACCAGGGGCGGTAGATGGTCACCGTCGTAGCGCAGTTCGCCGTAAGGATCATCTTCAATGATGGGCACGCCGTAAGCATTGGCCATGTCGATTAGCGCCAGCCGTCGTTCCAGCGGCAGCGTGACCCCGGCCGGATTTTGGAAGTTAGGCAGGATATACATGAATTTGGGACCGGTGGCCAGGGCCTCGGCCAAGTGGTCGGTTTGTAAACCCTGTTCATCAATATCGACGGTGACAAACTCTGCCTGGTAGGCACGCCAGGATTGGATCGCACCCAGGTAAGTCGGCCGTTCCGTCAATATCCGGTCACCGGGGTTTATCAGCAGTTTGCCGATCAGGTCCAGCGCCTGCTGCGCCCCGCTGGTAATTAACACATTATCCACATCGGCCTGAATGCCATAGGCAGCCATTTTTCTGATAATGTATTCGCGCAGGGGACGATAGCCTTCAGTGGTGCTGTATTGCAGCGCCTGTGCCCCCTGTTGGGACAAAACGCGCTCCGTGGCCGCGGCAAATTCTTTTACCGGAAACAGTTCCGGGGCCGGCAGGCCGCCGGCAAACGAAATAACGTCTGGTTGTTCGGTTAATTTGAGCAGTTCTCGAATGGCGGAACTGCGTACCCACTGCATTCGTTGGGCATATCGTTCGGTCCAGGGTGTGGTCATGGAAAGCTCCTTCTTTTGTTATCGGTAATCCGTTATCGGTAATCCGTTATCCGTTACCAGTTATCCGACAACCGTTTACCGTTTTCCGTTCACCGTTTTTCGTTTACCGCCGCCGTCCTTGCAGCGACTCATCCACCTTGTAATCCCCCAGCGGGTATTGAGGAACCATATTCTCGGCCACCCAGTTGCAGGCTTCGGCCGGATCCATTTTCCAGTTGGTGGGACAGGTGGAGAGCAGTTCAACGATGCTAAAACCCAGCCCGGCTATCTGGGCCTCAAAGGCGGTTTTGATCGCTTTTTTGGCCTGAATAACGTGGCGAGCGTCGTGCAAACTGCGGCGTACACTATAGACCGTGCCCGGCAGCATGGCCATCAATTCGGCAATTTGGATTGGCTGGCCGCTCATAGCAGCGTTACGTCCCAGGGGGGAAGAGGTGGTTTTTTGGCCAATGAGGCTGGTGGGAGCCATCTGGCCGCCGGTCATGCCGTAGATGGCGTTGTTGAGGAAGATGGTGGTAAATTTTTCGCCTCGCGTGGCGGCATGGATGATTTCGGCCATGCCAATGGAGGCCAGATCGCCATCCCCCTGGTAGGTGAAAACAATTTTGTCGGGATTGACCCGTTTGACGCCGGTGGC
>JAWOIM010000115.1:0-3960 GCA_046484685.1 Chloroflexota bacterium
TTAGCTGGTGGGCCAGCTCGTCGGCCGTGTAGAGCGGGCTGACGGTCGTCACCGTGCCGCCAATGTAAGAGACGGCATGGAAGGCGACGGCATATTCGGGGATGTTGGGGCTGTAAATGGCCAGGACATCCCCTTTGCCAAAGCCGCGCTTGGCCAGACCGGCGGCCACAAAATGGATGCCAAAGGCCAACTGCTGGTAGGTAATGGTACGGCCGGTCGGCCCGTCAATCAGGGCCGGCTTATCGCCGTAGGGGGCCATTTGCTCCAATAAAAAGTGGGTCAACGGCCGATCGGGAATCTCAACATCGGGGTAGGGGCTTTTAAAAATCATGGGGCTTCTCCTTTGGGAATGGGACACGGATTAACACAGATAAACACGGATTTTCATAGTTGTCAATTAGTTAAACCACAGAGAACACGGAGCGCACAGAGGATTCAAAGAGTAAATCTCTGTGTTCTCAGTGCCCTCTGTGGTGAATTGTTGTTTTAACCAGCACAGATGGACATGGCTGTGTTTATGTTGTTGAGCCATACGGATACCAGTAATCTTTTAGCTCCCCTTCCACGTCCCAATGGACGTGCTTGACCTCGTAGAATTCGTCCAGCCCTTCCTGGCCCAGTTCGCGACCACCGCCGGTCATTTTCATACCGCCAAAGGGACCGGCGAAGTTGTCGGTCAGGGGGTCGTTGATCCAGATGGTGCCGGCCTTGACCTCTTCAAAGAAGCGTTTGACCAGGCGGGCGTCGTGGGTCATGAGGGAGGCCCCCAGACCAAAGCGGGTGTCGTTGGCCAGGGCGATGGCTTCGTCGAAATCTCTATAGGGCATCAGGGGCAGCACCGGACCAAAAACTTCGTCGCGCATGATACGCATATCGTGGTTGACGTTGACGATGACGGCCGGTTCCAGAAAATAGCCGCGCGGCAGGTGAGACGGCCGTTTCCCCCCCACCAACAAGTGTCCTCCGACGGCTACCGTTTCTTCGATAAAATCTTCTGCTTTCTCCCGAAAATGATGGCGCAGCATGGGACCCATGTCAGTATTCGGATCCAGCCCATGGCCCAGGCGCAGCTTGCCCACAAAATCGGCCAGCTCTTCGCTGAAACGGCCGTAGATGCTCTCATGGACATAAATCCGTTCGGCGCTGGTGCAAACCTGGCCGGCGTTGATCAGGCCGGCATAGGCAGTGGCGCTAACGGCCGTGGCCAGCTCCATATCGGGAGCAACCACCAGCGGGTCTTTGCCGCCCAGCTCCAGGTGGAGCTTCTTCATCATCGGCACAGCCAAACGGGCGATGCGCTGTCCCGTCTCCACCGAGCCGGTAAAGGCGATCATGGGCACGTCGGGGTGCACCACCAGCGCCTCACCCACCTCGCCACCGTAGCCCGTGACCACGTTGACCACGCCTGGCGGGAAGTCGGCAAAGCCAATTTCTATCAATCGCAGTGTAGAGAGGGGGGTAAATTCTGACGGCTTGATGACGACCGTATTGCCGGCCGCCACCGCCGGAGCCAGCTTCCAGGCCAGCAGCAGCAGCGGGTAGTTCCAGGGCACAATGCAGCCGACCACGCCGTATGGCTCTTTGATGACAAAATTAAGCTGCGCCGGGTCGCCCGGGGGAATAAAACGGCCCCGTTCGTGTCGGGCCAGTTCGGCGTAATAGTGAAAGGTATTGGTGGCCCAGTAAACTTCTTCTTCATTCTCGATGAAGGGTTTACCCTCTTCTTTGGTGAGTAAATGGGTCAACACTTCTGCTTCGGCCTGGATGCGGTTGGCCGCTTCATGCAGCAGGCCGGCCCGCTCGTTGGCCGTCATGCGTTTCCACTCCGGGAAGGCCGCTTTGGCCGCAGTGACGGCCGTATCTACATCGGCTGCCGTCCCTCGCGGCACATCATTTAACACTTCTTCTGTCGCCGGGTTGATAACGGCAATGGTTTCTTCTGCCTGCCCGGATGTCCAGCGGCCGTTGATGTAAAATGGTTTCATAGCAGAGCTCCTGTGAACATGACCAAGGACCATGGCCCCTGATTAAATCAGGGGTAGACGATGGATTTTCATCCAGGCTCGGTACATGGCTGCGTAAAATTTGTTTACGTAACATACTACAATTTTGCTGCCAGTCAACCATAAAAAAGCAGGGGTAAGGTAGATGCCGACAATTCTAATCAGGGCTTTTCAGTCGTCGGCAATTGTGCCTTATCGTAGCCGAGGTATCCTTACCTCGCCGTGTGAGTGCGCCAAGTAGGCGGCGCGGTTGGGAAACCGCGGCTACAGTGACAACTGAAAAACCCTGCAATTCTAATTGAGGTAAATAACGGCCGTAATAGCTTGTGGTATACTTATGGTAGCAACTGTTACAACTGTGACCGAGTAACCAAGAGTAGCCATGAGTACCATCATTACCCTTATCACGCTGCACGCCCCCAATTTGTTCCAAGTATGTAACCTGTAACCTTCGTTATGATCTACTACCTGGGTATTTTGCTGTTGTCGGCCGCTTTTTTGCTGCTGGAATTGACATTGATCCGGCTCTTTGCCGTGCAGCAGTTTTATCATTTTGCTTTTATGGCCATCAGCCTGGCGCTGTTGGGAGCCGGGGCCAGCGGCTCGCTGCTGAGCATCTGGCAGCGCCGCCTGAATCCGGCCGGATTGTCGCTGGCTTTTGCCATAACGGCCGTTTTTGCCTACCTCCTCATCAATTACGTCCCCTTTGATTCCTTTAGCATTGCCTGGGACCGGCGGCAGATTCTATACCTGGCTATTTACTTTCTGGCCGCGGCCGGGCCGTTTCTCTTTGGCGGGCTGCTGGTGGGCGGTGAGTTAATGGCGGCCGGGTCTAAAGGGGGCGGAGGCTCCCACCTGGTCTACGGGGCCAATCTGATAGGGTCCGGCCTGGGCTGTGTGCTGACCCTGCCCGCCCTGAGCGCGTTTGGCGGCGAAGGGGCGCTCATCTTTTCGGCGATGGTGGCGGCGTTAGCGGGCCTTGCCTTCTGGTGGGAGCAGAATTATTCACCGCCAAGACGCCAAGAGCGCCAAGGTACAGGAGGAAATCTTCGCGCCCTTCGCCTCCTTCGACCTTGCTCAGGACAAGCCTTGGCGGTAAAACCCTCTGCTGTTCTCGGTCTGAGTCTGGTGGCATTTTTGCTGGCCGGGCTGGTGGTGTTGATCTGGCCGCCGGCCCTGTTTGCCCAGCAGTTGTCCCCTTACAAAACGCTGCCCACCCTCTCTCAGGCTATTGACGCTCAACATAGGCTGACCGCCTGGGATGCCACGGCCCGCGTGGACGTGGTCGAAAGCAGCACCATTCACGTCATGCCCGGACTCAGTTTGCTTTCCTCTGTTGGCCCGCCACCCCAGGCTGCCCTCATGCTGGATGGGGACGGCCTGATGCCTATCGTCGGTCTGCCGCCGGACAGTGAGCAAGCGGTTCAACTGGCGCAGTATACGCCGGGGGGATTAGTCTACCAGCTACGGCCGAACAGCCACGCGCTCATCCTGGAAGCAGGCACGGGCATGGATGTCTGGCTGGCGCTGGCGGCGGGGGCGGAGCGGGTAACGGCCGTTGAGGATAACAGCCTCATTTTAGCCATCATGCGCCACGACTACCGGGAATTCAGCCATGGCCTTTACCTTGATCCCCGGGTGCAGGTGGTCAACGAGGCAGGCCGCGTTTATGCTCGCTCGGCCGCGCCAGGCAGTTATGGGGTGGTACAGGTGGCCCTGACCGATTCCCACCGGCCGGTGACGTCGGGGGCCTACAGCCTGACCGAAGATTATACCTACACGGTTGAAGCTTTTGGTGACTACCTGCGTGCCCTGGAGGATGACGGCATTTTGGCCGTTACGCGCTGGCTGCAAACGCCGCCCAGCGAAAGCGGCCGTACCTTTGGGGCCATAGCGGCCGCCCTGGAGCGCAGCGGCCACGACCCGGCCCAACACCTGGTCGCTTTTCGCACAATGC
>JAWOIM010000137.1:0-11644 GCA_046484685.1 Chloroflexota bacterium
ACATTGTGCCCGGTCTCGGTGATGCCGGTGATAGGCAGTTTGGGACGGGATGAAGTGTGAGAAGTGAGAAGTGAGAAGTAAGAAGTGAGAAGTGGAAAGCTACTACTTACTTTTCACTTTCAACTTTTTACTTTTTATTCAGCAGCTCTATGATCTACCTACTCATTTTTATCACTTCCCTGGCTGTGTCGCTGCTGGTAACGCCCTGGGCCGGCCGGCTGGCTCGCCGTTGGGGAATTGTAGCCCGGCCGGGTGGGCGACGCCGGCATGAGGGGGTTGTCCCCAAACTGGGTGGGCTGCCTTTGCTGCTGGCCTATCTGGCAGGTATAGGGCTGATTTATTGGCTCATCCCGCCCACCACTGCAAATGATGCGCTGCGTCTGCGAGGGGTAATAGGGGGCAGTTTGCTGCTGGCGGTGGGGGGATTTATCGATGATCGCTGGGAGCTGGGGGCGCTGCCGCAGTTTGCCTTTCATTTTGCCGCGGCCGGGGTGGCGGTAGGTCATATTATTTTTATTGAGGTCTTTACTAACCCCCTGCCCACAGACGCGCTGTGGCAGATGCGGCCCCTGGCCTGGCTGGTGGAGGTGCGTGGGTCTGAAATCTGGCTGTGGCGGCCGTTGGCCCTGCTGGTGACGCTGCTCTGGATTGTGGGCATGATTAACACGGTCAACTGGCTCGATGGCCTGGACGGGCTGGCGGCCGGGGTAGGGACTATTGCCATGGGGTTATTTGCCTGGCACAGTTATATGCTGGAGCAAACGGCCGTAGCGGCATTTCCGCTGGCATTTGCGGCCGCGCTGCTGGGGTTGCTGGCCTTTAACTTTGCCCCGGCCCGTATCTTTTTGGGGACGGGGGGAGCCTGGCTGCTGGCCTATAACATTGCCACCCTGTCTATTTTGTCTCCGGCCAAGATTGCCACGGCGCTGCTGGTGCTGGCCTTGCCCATTTTGGATGGCATCTGGATTGTGGCCGAGCGGCTGCGGCGTGGGCGTAATCCACTGCGGGGGGACCGGCGCCATCTTCACTTTCGTCTGTCAGACAGCGGCTTTTCCACGCCGCTGATTGTTTTAGGGTATTATCTGGTGGCGCTGGGGTTTGGCCTGGCGGCTATTTTTGTGCCCTCTCCCGTTTATAAATTGTTGATTATCATCTTGCTGACTATTTTTGTACTGGCGGTTTTGGTTTTTTTGAGCCGACGTGCTGTCTGATTCATTCCCTTCCTCACCCAATTTTCATCTAATCTGTAACATATAGATAGTACCATCGTACTACTTTAACAGAAGGTGTAAGATAGTTAACAGATAATCAGATTGTGTTCAAACAGCAGTGCCGTCTGGAAATGTATACACTGTCCATGTATTGTCTGAGTACAGTAGTAAAGAGTACCTATAGTTGTTTTTGGCAGGGTGTAGTAAGCTGTAGATAATGCTGTCAACAAATCTTGGACGATTGTTTTGTGGACGATTTTCGTAATAACAAGTTTCGTGAAAAATTTGTAGTTGGCAACCAATATGAGGTAGGTACGTAATGTCAATCACCCAACAAATGAACAAATTCTACGCCGCTGTAGGACGGGCCGCCGGCCGCAAGCCCAATACGCGCGTTATTCGTAAAATGGATAGTCTGCGTCGCGTTGCCCGGCGTTTCAAAACAACACGTTCTCATTCAACTACGTTGCATCCGGCTCTGACTGCACGGCTGCTGCGGGTCGGAGGGCCGCGTTAGTAAAGTCAGCAATGCAAACCATAAAAGCCTCCGAAACTTTTGTGGGTTTCATCACAATTAAAGGTAACTGTAAGAAGCCGGGATTCCCTGGCTTTTTTATTGCTTATGGTCAGGTATAGTGATTTATGGGCTGTTCATTGCTGTCAACTTAAGACCTGACAGGTTTTCCGAATAGCTATTGTCAGTCGAGAGCGCTTGCTCAAACCTGTCAGGTCTGTCCTTAAGTTGCCACGTATGGCCACTTATGGGCTGTTACAGGGGGGGATGCTGCCAGGGTCGGGGGACCATACGGCCGTATACCAGGATAGATAATCGCGCAGGTGGGCACTCCAATAGGCGTCTTCGTGCTTGCCTTCGTTCAAGACCCAGGTGTGGTCGATGCCGGCAGCCGTCATATCTTCATGCAGGCGGCGTATGTTGTGAATGACGTAGTCATCGGCCCCAATATCCAGATAAATGCGTAGAGCGCCCAGGTCGTTGTTGAGGCCGGTGTGCTGGGGATTGACGTCTGGTCCGGCGTGGGTATCGAGCAGGGCGGCGCTGTGGCCCCCCACGCTGACAAACTGCCGGGGATGACGAAAGGCAATGCCCAAGGCCCAATAGCCACCGCGTGACAGGCCGCCAATGGCCCGGCCGGCCGCTTCGGGCCAGGCGCAGGTAGTTTGCTCAATGTGGGGAATAAGGTCGTGGAGAATAAAACTTTCATAGGAGCCGGAGCCACCGGAACTGTTGTTGGCCAGCCAGCCGCCGTCGGGCATGACAATAAGCAAGGGAGGGATGGTTTGCGCCTGAATGGCGGCCTCGGCTGCCTGACCCAGGCCTAAATCGGCCCAGATCCGCTCGTCGTGGATGTTGCCGGGCAGCAGATAGAGGGTGGGGTAGGAACGGCCGTTTGTCCCCGAGCCATCTGGCAGCCCATAACAAGGGGGCAAATAAATCTGGTAGGCCATCGTGCCCCCGGCCGTGGTGCTGTTGAAGGTGTGTCGCTCAATCTGGCCGGGGGTGGTGCAGGGCGTAAGGGTTAGGGGTTGGGGCGTGGGGGTTAGGGACTGGGGAGTGGAGGTTGGGGCGTGGGAAGTGGGGGATAGGGTGACCAATAGCGTTGGCGGCAGCGGAGCAGTCACAGCCAGCGTGGGCAGCTCAGCTAACTCTTCCTGACGCTGTCCACATGCCACCAGACCAAATAAAAGCAGCAAAGTGACCAGGGAGCAAAGCCACAAAGGAGCTAAAAAGTGACGCATTATCCCTAACCCAACCCCTATTCCCCATCCCCTAATCCCTAATCCCTATTCCCTACTTATCCCACGGCGACTTACCCGGCGGTTCAGCCATGAGTTTAGCGTAGTTGCCGCGCCATTCGTCTGGTTTGCGGGTCATTGTTTTGACCTGGACATCGCTAAAGTGAGGAAAGAGGTCGGCCAGCAGGTCGGGCAGCAGATCAAGGGCATCGTGGCGGATGACGTCCTCGATATTAGCGGCCATTTCGGCCGTCCATTCCCAATCTCGCAGAAAGCGTTCGGCTTTCATCCAATAATCCCGTTTTTCCCAGGCTCTGGCCGACTGCTCAACCCCTTCTTGAATCTCGCGCAGCAGATAGACCAGGGTGGCGGCCATATCTTTGCTTTCTGCGTCTAACGTTGATTTTTCCATTAGCCGCCGCAGCATTTCAGCGATGGTGCGGCGGTGGCGGTTGCGAACTTGTGTGGGAGTTTCCACACGAATGACTCTACCCATATGGTTTAAATTCCTTTGATTATTTTTTGTTGAAGTAATCAATGGCCGCTTCGGGGCTGTCAAACGGCCGTTCCACCTGCCCATGTACCAGCACCGTTTTATTTTTGTGATGGATAATGGCCGGGAACCAGCCGTACCCGCTGGTGGGTGGGCGTACAGCCCCCAGCAGCCCGCCGGCTTGTTTGCGCGGAAATTGCCAGATAACCCAGGTGAATAAGGCCGGCAATGGCAGTTCGGTGGGAACGGCCGTATCCAGCGTCACCTGATCAATCGAGAAAGTTGTGTTTGCGCCCATTTTATCTCCTGTGGAAAGGACGATGGACCACGGACGATGGACCACGGACCATTGTCTATGGTCTATCGTCTATGGTCCATCGTCTATGGTCCATCTAACAAAGCTGCCATTATTGCTTCCGTATCCAGCAGGTTATCAAACAGGTGGTCGGGATGGTATTGGGCCAACGTGCTGGCCGCATGCCAGCCGCTGGCCACGGCTACAGCCGTGGCCTCCCCTGCGCGCGCACACAAAATATCGGCCGGCGTGTCGCCAATCACCACCGTGTTTTGCCCGCTAAAAGGCAGTCCCATCAGGTCAGATGCCCGTTTCATGGCCATGAACGGCAGTTGGTTACGGTCCGCATGATCCGAGCCATAGGCCCCCAGCCGAAACTGGTTGGCATCAAGGCCGGCTGCTTGCAGCTTGAGCGGTACCGTTTGGGCAATATTGCCCGTGACCAGCCCTAACACCACATCCTCCCGTGCCCGCAGCGCCCTCAGCAGCGCCTCCACACCGGGACAAGGCGTAATGTCATGTTGGGGAAAGCGGTTGCGGGCCTCCGTTTCCATACGCTCATAAACCAGCGGCAGGCTGCTCTCAATGCGCTGCCTGTCTATGCCGGCGGCCGTTAGGAGATCGGTGACAATGCGCGGATCGGTTTTGCCATCCATGCGGTAGCCGTCCGCCCCATCCAATTCGCCAAACAGGGCCGTCAGCGCGGCCATCATGGCCGCCCGACCGGCTCCGTCACTGCGAATGAGCGTGCCGTCTACATCGAACAACAAGAGGCGTTGATTCATACCAGTAAACCTTCGTGAAGCGTGAAACGTGAAACGTGATCGTGAAGTTCATCACGCATCACGTTTCACGGTTTACAAATGTACTTTTTCCGCTTCGGCCACCGCCTCGGCAAACACCTTCAGCCCTTCTTCAAGGAGGGGCTGAGGTATATTAAGGGGCGGAATCAGGCGGATAGTGTTGCGACCACAGGGCATAATCAGCAGCCCTTTGTGGAAGGCCCGCTGCACAATATCATTGCGTAGGGCAACGGCCCGCTCTTTAGAGCTGCGGTTGGTCACAAATTCAGCCCCCACCATCAGACCCCGACCGCGCACATCGCCGATGCTGGCATGGCGACTTTGCAGTTCTACCAGCGCGTCCTTAATAAAACGGCCGCTTTCTTCTGCCTGGGCCAGCAATCCTTCCTGTTCAATTACCTCCAGCGTAGCAATGGCCGCGGCGGTGGCTATGGGATTGCCGCCAAAGGTGCTGCCGTGTGCCCCCGGCTTCCAGGTCATTAAGGATTCTCTGGCCATAATACCGCCAATAGGCATCCCGCTGGCGATGCCTTTGGCAAAACAAACAATGTCCGGCTCCACATTTTCATGTTCAACCGCCCACCAGCGCCCGGTACGGCCGATACCGCTCTGAATCTCGTCTACAATCAGCAAAATGCCATATTTGTCACACATCTGGCGCAGTGCCGGCATAAAGTCAGAGGTAGGAATGATATACCCCCCTTCCCCTTGAATCGGCTCGACCATAATGGCCGCCACTTCGGTGGGGGAGACGGTGGTTTGGAACAGATGATGCTCAAAGTAGTCGATAACGGCCGATCCCTGCTGTTGGCCGTTGTGGGTGGCTAAAACAGGCCGGTAGGGATCGGGGTAGGGCACATGCTCCACATGCAGCCCCAGCCGGTATTTGGCCCGCTGTACCGCTTTGCTGCCGGTAAAAGCCAGCGCCCCTAACGTGCGGCCGTGAAACCCCCCAAAAAAGCCGATAAATTTATTGCGGCCGGTATGGTACATGGCCAGCTTAATGGCCGCCTCTACCGCTTCGGTACCGGAGTTGCCAAAATAAAAACGGGTGTCTTCCTGCATGGGGGCAATCGCCTGCAGTTTTTCGGCCAGCTCGACCGCCTGGGGATAATAAAAGTCGCTGAGGCAGATGTGCCAAAATTTGTCCACCTGCGCCTTAACCGCGTCGACGACGTAAGGATGGCGGTGACCTACATTGAGGACACCAATACCGGCCATGAAGTCGACGTAGCGACGGCCGTCTACATCCCACACTTCTGAGCCTTCTGCTCGTTCAACCACCAGCGGGTATTCTCGTGTATAAGCGGTGGACATGGTGGCCATGTCTCGTTCGATGATTTGGCGGCCAATGGGGCCGGCCTGGTCTCTGTGCAGTTCCATGGGAAAATCTCCTAAAATGAAAAATAAATAGTGCGTAGTTCGTCGTGCGTAGCGGGCTTACGCCTTATGGGTTAATTTTTGACGCAAAGGCGCAGAGAAAGCAAAGACGCAAAGGAAAGAGAAGTAAAACTTTGTTTTTTTCTTTGCCCCTTTGCTCCCTTTGCCTCTTTGCGTTAACTTTTTTAGTTGTGGCTGCGCCACTTTATGCATTACGCACTACGTATAGTTACTCCGGTTCAACGGTAAACATTAAGGGATACCCCTCCAGGCTGGCGGCGAAGTGGGCTTTGCCCACACGCTTTTGGGCTTCTGTGAGGGGTAGGGTGGCCACAAGGGCCTGGCCGCTGCTGTGGGCCACAAAGGTTACATGCTCTGCTTCCAGCGGCTTTAGTTGGAAGATTTTTTGCAGGATAAGAATAACAAAATCATAAGGCGTTACATTATCGTTGTGGATAATAACGCGATAGAGCGGTTCTAATGCTTCCTCTTGCTCGGTATCTTCCAGAATGTCGGGAATCGGTTCGGCCAGAATACTCATAAGGCGGATTATACGTCAGATAGCCAGTTTAATTCAAATGGATGGGGATGATGTGATAGTTTGTCTTATAATTGTGGTGGCGGAGAAAAACTAATAAAAGCCATGGGAGTTGTGATATATGGAGTCATCCCTTTTCTTTATCGGGCTTACCTTTATTTTGGTCCATGAGATGGACGCCATCAAGCGCCGTGAATGGCTCATATTCCCCTTAACGTCTCGCCTGGACGAAAAAAGTGGTTATTATATCTTTACGGCGCTGCATATTCCGCTTTATCTGCTCTTGTTTTGGGGCCTTTACCGGGGGAATGGACTGGACCAGGGTGTGATGACGGGGTTGAGCATCTTTTTTGTTGTCCACTTTTTTTTGCATCTGTTCTATCTCAAGCACCCCAAAAATGAGTTCACAGGGCTGTTTTCCTGGATATTGATTTTGGGTGCCGGGCTGGCCGGATTTTTGCATTTGCTTATATGGGTCCACTGAAAAAAGCCCGCGCAGAGACGCGGAGGCGCAGAGTTACCAGAGAGAAAATCCTCTGCTTCTCTGTTTCTCTGCGTTTTTTCAGTAACGTCTTATATGGTTAAGGAGATACTTGATTTTTTAGAAACAAGTTACCTATATGGGTAAATAAGAAATGAAAAACTACCACTGTTACAACCCATATGGAAACCAATGTAAGAGTAATAATAACAACCCCGAACAGATTGAATAGGATAACGATTATAAAGCTGAGCAAAACAGCAGTTATCGGATTATTAATTGTGTTCATTGTCCCAATTATAAACAGAGCGGATGTAATAAGACCAAATCCAAGGCCGACAACGGCGCTTGGTTTGATAGCCTCTTTTAAGGTTTGACGGGCTATATCGGGCGCAGAACCAAGCAGTCCACCAATAATTAAACCATTTGCTACTATGTGCCAATGGCCAACCGGGAGATTACCCAAATTGCCTAAGCCAAAAAAGAACAAACTACAGCCAATTCCCATAATGATAATTAACGGCCGTTTCTCTTTATCAGCCAGGTTATTGCCTATAACCCCTCCCCAAAAAGCATAATGGAGCAGGGCCAAAACAATCTCAAACCAATCGGTCCGATTGGTATTAACAACAATAAAGATAGCTGAGGCCAGTCCCAGCAAGGCACCGGCAAGGCTTAGTCGCTGTGTCTTTTGAGTAGATTGGGCAATCGATCTATTCGTCGTACTCATAGCATTTATAACCCTATATGGCCAGTGCCTTGCACCGCGCTGGGGTTTGGTAGTTCATTTGCTACTCGATTAATTGTGAAAAGCGGCCGTTCCATCTAACGAGTAGGCCATCAACAAATCCAGGGGGATAAGTTGCAGGGCGGCCATATGGGTGGCTGAGAGGATGAGCGGGGGGGCCACCTTGGCTTCCACCGCTTCCAGCCAGCGCGTAGCGCACAGACACCAGCGGTCGCCTGGCTTGAGGCCGGGAAAGCCATAGTGGGGGGCCGGCGTGCTTAAATCGTTGCCCCGTGCTTTTGAAAAAGCCAAAAACTCCGGCGTCACCTGGGTACAGACGACGTGCAGTCCCCGGTCATTCGGCCCGGTCTGGCAGTCGCCGGTGCGGTAAAAGCCGGTCAGTGGGTCCTGGCTGCACCCTTGCAGCGGCCCGCCCAGAACGTTTTTTACTTGGGTCATTTCAAAGCTCCTCGTTTCCGGTATCTTACATTCCGGCCACAGCTTGCCAGGGTATTTGTGGATAGCGATCACGTTCTGACTGAGGGATAGACTTTACTGCTTCACCAATTACTTCTAATGCACGAATGACTGCAAAGACTTTTTCTTCGTTGGCTGAGAATTCAGAAAATTCCACACCAGCTACAAACTGTTGCGCTTTGTCGATCATGCTCAAAATATCACGCAAGTAATCACTATAGGCTCTTGTCATATGGCAACGCTCTCCTCAATAACATATTGGCCAATAGTGGGTTTGAGACCTTCTCGCTCAACCAAGTCTACTTTCATACCCAACAGTTTACTCAGTTCCAATTCTAACTGGATGAACTGAATGAGTGAAAGGCGCGGATTATCGAACGTAACCAACACATCCAGATCGCTGTTCTCTGTTTGTTCAGCCCGCACGTAAGAGCCAAACAGCCACAAGTTGCGAACATCGTAGCGCTGGCGTAAGTCGGGTAAATGTTGCTGCAGAACGGCCGTTATTTCATCAAGTGTCATGAGGGTAGTATAACATATTTGTTCACCTTGTTCAGTTTAAGCTTGTGTTTTCACTCGCCATTAGCAAATCCAGGAGGATAATTTGCAGCGTGGCTATGTGGATGTTTAGCAACTTGCTTATTACCGATTCCACAGCGCTCATCACAATTCCAGCAGATTAAGTAATCATTGCTTTGATACACATTGCCACCGCAGCGAAGGCACGTTAGTCCACCAGCCTGGATTCCTGCCTTCGCAGGAATGACATTCTCTGACAGGTCTTTCGTAGACCCTATTCCCCAATCCCCAACCCCCAATCCCCAATTCCCCTTGCCACCAACGGCCGTTCCGATTATGATCCCACCCTATGACCATTTTAAGCGCCACCAACCTGGGCCACAGCTACGGGGCCGACGACTTATTTAGCAACATCAGCGTGCAACTGGCACGCAAAGATCGCGTGGGGCTGGTGGGGCCAAACGGCATTGGCAAAACGACGCTGCTCCTGATCCTGGCCGGGCTGCTGCCGCCGCGCCAGGGAAGTGTACAGCGGCTGGGCGACTTTAGCCTGGGCTACCTGCGCCAGGAGGCGGTCCTGACCTTTGCCGGGCAGGAAAACACCCTTTACGAAGAGATGCTGACCGTCTTTGACAGCTTGCGGCAGCAGGAAGAAACCTTGCGCCAACTGGAAGCCCGCATGGCCACCGGAGAGACAGATGAGGGGCTGTTGGAAGAATATGGCCGTCTTCAAGAAAGCTACGAAATCGGCGGCGGCTACGACTACCACGTGGACGTCCAGCGCGTTCTGACCGGTCTGGGTTTTAGCGAGGAAGAGTGGCACTTGCCCCTGGCCCACCTCAGCGGTGGCCAGAAAACGCGGGCTTTGCTCGGCCGTTTACTGCTCGAAGCCCCCGACCTGCTTATCCTCGACGAACCGACCAACCACCTGGACATGGATGCCGTCGAATGGCTGGAGCGCACCCTGCGCACCTGGTCGGGCAGCCTGCTCATCGTCAGCCACGACCGCTACTTTCTGGACAAAATCGTCAACCAGGTGTGGGAGATGGGGCGCAGCTATCTCAAAGCCTACCGGGGCAACTACACCAGCTACGTGCAGCAGCGTCAGCTTTTCTGGGAGCGAGAAGAAGCCCTGTTTGAGTCAGAAAAGGGGCGGCTGGAAAAAGAACTGGACTGGATCAAACGCCACATCGCCGGCGGCAAATCAGACATGGCCAAAGGCAAGCTGAAACGGCTGACGCGGGACATCGTTCTGCTGCAGCAGGTCAGCGTGGGCATGCCCCTCAGCGAGATGCAAAATAAAAGCTGGCTGGAAATCGGCGGCCGCACCAACTCGTTTGGCGTCAACGAGGCGGCCGGCCATTTGCGCCAACTGCAATCGTCGGCCGTGCGCCCGCCCCGGCTCAATATTCGCCTGCAGGCCGAACAACAAAGCGGCCGTACCGTCCTGCGCGGTCGAGATTTGCTCATTGGCTTTCCCGGCTCGCCCCTCTTTACGGCCGACTCCTTCAAAGTCAGGCGCAACGACTGTGTGGCCCTCATCGGCCCCAACGGCAGCGGTAAATCGACCCTGCTGCGCACCTTCCTGGACGAGCTGGAGCCGCTGGCCGGCGAATTTATTCTGGGCGACAATTTGCAGGTGGGTTACTTTGCCCAGGCCCACGACCAGCTCAACCTCGATAATCGGGTGCTGGATGAACTGCTGCAAGCCTTCCCCCTGACCGAACAGGAGGGGCGCAGCTATCTGGCCCAATATTTGTTCCGGGGGGATGATGTTTTTAAGCAGGTCAGCGCCCTCAGCGGTGGGGAACGGGGCCGTCTGGCGCTGGCGCTGCTGGCCCAAAGCGGAGCCAACTTTTTGCTGTTGGATGAGCCGACCAACCATCTGGACATCCCTTCGCAGGAGATTTTGCAGGGGGTACTGGAAGAATTTGATGGTACAATCCTGCTGGTCAGCCACGACCGCTATCTGGTGGACCGGCTGGCTACCCAAATTTGGGCACTGGAACCGGTCGCCGCTGGATCGGCCGCCAATGGATCGGACGCCGCTGAGACGGACGCCGCTGAAACGGCCCCGCTGCGGCTTCAGGTGTATGAAGGGGGCTATCAGGAGTATCTGGATACGCGGGCAGGCATAGATGAAACGGCCGCATCCAGTAAGCTTGCCACGCCTACCACTGAAGTTGCCCCCGCCCCCCAACTGGACTGGGTAGCCGATCTGGTTGTCCCGCCTCCTTCTTTTGGCAAGCGAGAGCGGCAAAAGATGGAGCGCCGCTTAATACAACTGGAAGAGGAAATGGCCGACGCTGAAACGTGGCGCGATCAGGTGGAAATCGAACTGGCCGAAGCCCAGGCACGCGACGATCTGGACGAAGTCGACCGGCTGGATGAAGAACTGGACGTTGTCCTTACCGACCTGGAGCGGCTGAGTGAGGAGTGGGCAAGGTTGTCGGAGCAGTTGGTCTGAAAAAACGTGAAACGTGATGCGTGAAGCGTGAGGGCTTTTCACGTATCACGTATCACGCAAGATTATGAACGAACTCATTTTTCTAAAACTGGGCGGCAGCCTGATAACCGACAAAACCGGCGTGGAGCAGGTGCGGCCGGATGTGCTGGCGCGATTGGCGGCGGAAATAGGAGCGGTTTGGCAGAACTGGCCTGCCCTGAGCCTGTCGAAGGGGCGGATTCCCCTCGTTTTGGGTCACGGCAGCGGCTCCTTTGGTCACGTGGCCGGGGCCAGATATGGCACACGCCAGGGAGTGGCCAATGCGGAGCAATGGCTGGGTTTTGCCCAGGTCAGCGCCGCCGCCGCCCGGCTTAACCGGCTGCTGGTGGAGGCGCTGCTTGAGGCCAACGTGCCCGCTCTGACCGTGCAGCCTTCCGCCTCTGCCCGCTGCCGGGACGGGACTATTATCCATCTGGCCGGCCACACCGTCGAAAATGCGCTGGCTGCCGGGCTGCTGCC
>JAWOIM010000210.1:0-11947 GCA_046484685.1 Chloroflexota bacterium
TTGCAGGATGCTCACTACATCCATAGCGGTGCAGCCGGCCACCCCGGCCAGTAAAAGTTCCATAGGACTGCCGGCATGTTCCCCGGCCTTGCCGTCCATAACAAAGCTGTAGCCGGAACCGACTTTGGTGGTGAAAGCCAGCCCTTCCCCTTGCCAGGTAACGGTGGCAGTTTTGATGTCTGGGTTTGTTGTCATGAGTGTCTCCTGTGATAATGACGATGGACCACGGACGATAGACCATGGACGATGGATTTTTATTATTCTGGTAGCTACTAACTACAAAGAGATTTTCTCTTTAATTCTCCGTGTCCTCTGTGTTCTTTGTGGTTTAATTTATTCAGAACCAGAGTGTGAAAGTCAGGTTTTTCTATTTGTACCAACATTTAGACGGGTTGTAAACGAAAATTCTTTCTTGGGGTATACTTATTTTATGGAAGTTCATTTTGCCGTGGCCAAGATACAAAAGTATGCCACTCGTGAAAGTGGCGACACGCTGGAAATGGTGGAACGGCCGCATGGTGGCCTGTCGATGGTCCTGGTTGACGGACAGCGCAGCGGCCGCTCGGCCAAGGTGATTAGCAATGTGGTGGCCCGCAAAGCGATTCAGCTTTTGGCCGAAGGGGTGCGTGACGGGGCGGCCGCGCGGGCGGCTCATGATTATCTGTACACCTATCGCGGCGGTAAAGTGAGCGCCACGCTCAATATTCTTTCCGTGGATGCCACCACCAAAACGTTTGTTATTTCACGCAACAACGACGCGCCGGTGTTGGTCTACACAACGGCTGTAGGTCTCTACCTGCTGGATGAATTTTCGGAGCGGGTGGGCTTCCACCGCAACACCAAGCCGGTCATTACGGAGATTCCTATTGTTTTGGGAACGATCATTGTCGTCTTTACCGACGGGCTGCGCCATGCAGGCAGTTGGCACGGCAGCAGCGGTTATGATCCTCACGCCGCTCTGGTGCGTATGTTGGCCCAACAAATAACCGACCCGCAGGTCATTGTGGACACCTTGTTGGCCGAGGCGGTGGCCCTGGATAACGGCCGTCCTCGTGACGATATCAGCGTGATGGCCATGGCGGTTTTACCCAGCAGCGATAACGGCGTGCGGCGGCTGGGCGGCCAATTGCCACTTTAAGAACGGTGATCGGTAAACGGTAAACGGTATTCGGTGATCGGTATTCGGATTACGGATAACCGATTACGGATTACCGATAACGGTGAATAGTTGTTAGTAATGGATAAGCCAGTGCGTATTGCGGTAGTAGGGCCTTGTTCGGCGGGGAAGAGCCTGCTGGTGGCGGAGCTGCGGCAGCAAGGCTATGAAGCTCGCCAACCGGCCCAGGAGCATTCCTATGTGGCCGATATGTGGCGGCGCTTGACGCAGCCCGATTTACTCATTTACCTGGATGTAGATTATGCGGCGGCCCGTACCCGGCGGCCGACGACGACCACGCAGCAGCGATTGGCAGAGCAGGCGGAGCGGCTGCGTCACGCCCGGCAGCATTGTGATTTTTATCTGGATACGAGCGGGCTGGATCCAGATGGGGTAAAAACGGCCGTTCTCAATTTTCTCCAGTCATCGATTTAAGAAGTGTGTGCTGGCTGCTTATGGTTGTAGCCGCCAAAATTCTCTACCTGCCAAAGAGGCGGCCAAGTACGCCCGTGCCCATTTTCTCCTTCAACGCCTCTTCTAGTTTGCGGCCGGCGGGGAAATCTTTGAGGGTCAGCGCCCGCTTGTTGGCGTCGTTGGCTTCGGCAAAATTTTCCAGGTGCCAGTGGCAAAGGCTGATTTTGTGCCAGAGCAAATGGTCCTCAGTATCTACGCGAGACACCTCTTTGTAGATGGCCACGGCCGGTTCAACCTGTTTGGCTTCAAAGTAACAATCGGCCATTTTGCGCCGTAAGCGCATCCGTTCCGGTACGGTTTGGGCTTCTTCAATGCTCTGTTGCAACCAGTGGAGCGTTTGTTCCAGGTCATTCTGCGCCCGCCAATAGTCGGCTTCCGCCCGGTAGACGTAAAAGTTACGCGGCTCATGCTGGTGGAGGTAATCGAGAATGAGGCGGGCATCGTCGGAACGGCCGTTATACAGGTAAATTAACGCCTCAATAAAATTGATATTGGCATTGTCTATGGCTGTAGCCTGGGCCTTTTCCAGCCAGTCCATGGCCTGTTCCAGGCCATCTTCATCATAACTGCCATCCGCTTCACGAGCGGCGGCCAGCAGCATATAGGCCACCCCGGCAAAGGCATAGGGGCGTGAGCCACCCGACTGAAAAGTGCGCAGAGCTGCCGCCAGCGTTTGGGGATCATCCCGATAACTGTCTATCCGATCCAACCCGACTTTGTAAGCCTCCCATCCCTGGTCAGTCAGCTTTTCTTCAGCCGGCCACGATACTTTCCCTAAAATTGAACTCAACTGCGCCACCAATTTTTTGCCCATAACCTGTTTCCTCAACCCTGCTCACCGAATACAATTACCAAAAGGTGCGTTTCATTAACAATTCACAAATTCAACAATTCAACAATTAATTATTTTCCCTTTTTTTAAAACACACCCATTACCAAATACTGAATATGCATTACCGTCCCGACCAGTTTACTAAAAGTTTCCTAAAAAGAAAAGACCCCTCAGTTGAGGGGTCTTTTTATAAACTAAATGGGGGTGGGCTTAGAAGCCGTTACTTGGTTAGAAGCCACTTCGTTAGAAGCCCATACCACCAGGACCACCAGCACCAGCCATCGGATCCGGTTTGTCATCTTCCGGGATGTCGGTGATGAGTGCCTCGGTAGTCAAAATCATAGAGGCGATACTGGCCGCATTTTCCAGCGCACCGCGTGTCACCTTGGCCGGGTCAATAATACCGGCTTTAATCATGTTAACATATTCTTCCGTCATGACGTTGTAGCCAATGTTGATGTCACCTTTTTCTTCCTGCGCCCGGCGGACGTTCTGAATGATGACGTCGCCATTTTTGCCGGCGTTGGCCGAAATTTTACGCATGGGCGCTTCCAGGGCACGGCGCAGAATGCCAACACCCGTTGTGGGGTCACCTTCGGCAACTTTGACGTCGTCCAGGGCAGACAAGGCATTAAGGAGGGCCACACCACCACCGGGAACGATACCTTCTTCTACGGCGGCGCGGGTGGCGCTCAGGGCATCTTCCACGCGGTGTTTCTTTTCTTTCAGTTCGGTTTCGGTAGCAGCACCCACACGGATGACGGCTACACCACCGGCCAGTTTGGCCAGACGCTCTTGCAGCTTCTCGCGGTCGTAGTCGGAAGTGCTGCGATCAATCTCAACCTTGATCTGCTCCACACGGCCTTTGATCTGGGCATCTTCACCCTGACCATCAACAATGGTGGTGTCGTCTTTGGTAGAGACCACTTTGGCAGCGCGACCCAGGTCACTGAGCTGGACGCTTTCCAGTTTGCGGCCCATTTCTTCGGTGATAACCTGGCCACCGCTCAAAATGGCGATGTCTTGCAGCATAGCTTTGCGGCGGTCGCCAAAACCAGGGGCTTTGACGGCCAGGGCGTTGATCATACCGCGCAGTTTGTTAAGGACCAGGGTAGCCAGGGCTTCGCCGTCGATATCTTCAGCGATAATAACCAGATTTTTCTTGCCAACCTGAATCAGTTTCTCCAGCACGGGCACGATGTCCTGGGCGGAGCTGATTTTCTTGTCGTGAATCAGGATATAGGCATCTTCAATGACCGCTTCCATGGTGTCGGCATCGGTGACGAAGTAGGGGCTGATATAACCACGGTCGAACTGCATACCTTCAACGTACTCGGTCTCAAACTCCAAACCGCGCGATTCTTCGACGGTGATAACCCCATCTTTACCCACTTTGTCCATGACCTGGGCAATCAGGTTGCCAATTTCAGGGTCCTGAGCAGAAATAGAGGCCACAGAAGCAATTTCTTCTTTGCTGTCGATGCTGATGGCCATGCTGCGAATTTTCTCGGCCAGAGCAGACGTGCCGGCTTCAATACCTTGCTTGAGCAGCATCGGGTTGGCCCCGGCCGCCACGTTTTTCAGCCCTTCGTGGACAATGTTTTGCGCCAAAACGGTGGCGGTGGTGGTGCCGTCACCGGCGATGTCGTTGGTTTTGGTGGCCGCTTCTTTGAGAAGCTGGGCACCCATATTCTCGTAGGGGTCTTCGAGTTCAATTTCTTTAGCCACGGTGACACCATCATGGGTGATGGTGGGGGCACCGAATTTTTTATCCAGGGCAACGTTGCGCCCCTTGGGGCCGAGGGTAGTAGACACGGCCGTTGCGACTGCATCAATCCCTTTCTTCAGTTTGCGCCGAGCATCTTCTGCAAATATAAGTTGTTTAGCCATAGCTTAATTCTCCGTTTTAATAAATTCTTTATTTTTATGTTGATAGATGTTCTTAAACACCAATACGTTTTACCGATTACCGATTATTACCGCTAACCAGGGGTGGGTATTAGCTTTGAACAATTGCCAGAACGTCCGATTCTTTCAGAATGAGCAGCTTTTTGCCATCAATTTTCACTTCGGTGCCGGCATATTTGGCATAGAGGACAATATCATTCACGCCTACATCCATGGCCACACGCTCGCCATTTTCGTCACGGCGACCGGGACCAACAGCGACAACAGTTCCTTCCTGCGGTTTCTCTTTGGCAGTTTCCGGCAAAATCAAACCAGAAGCGGTTGTTTCTTCATGTTCTTTTGGTTCAACAACCAAGCGATCATGCAAGGGTTTCAAGTTCAGGGACATATCTTTATCTCCTTTTGACACGTCTATATTTTTAATAGATCTGTGGGATTTTTAGCACTCATGTGGTTCGAGTGCTAACTACAATAATTGTATTGTAACATAGATTTAATGGCTGTCAAGCCTTTTTTGGCAGTCAGGCGTGGGGAGTGCTAAAGGTTAATTCTGTATGAGTACACGCCGGCATTCTTCCCACCCTTCCCGAGCAAAACTTTCTTCAAAAGAGCCGGGAAGCGCTACTTCAAGAACGCTTTCAAAGATGGGCAGCGCCTGGCCGCAGTTTTCGGTATCGGAACGCAGATAGGCGTGACCCAGCCGGTTAAAAAAGAGGGCGTTGAGGCTGGTGGGGCTGCGGTACATCTCGGTGGCAATGATAAGGGCATCAATCGCTTCAGGGTAATTGCTCTGGCGAAAGTAGGCGTGGCCTAAACGGCCGTATGCCCGCGCCATATTGGGATTCAATTCAACGGCACGCTGCGCATTTTCCACGGCGTCGGCATCGACACCAAGCTGCAGATACATGTAAGCCAGGCCATCGTAGGCGGTGGCGTTATTGGGGTCTACACGCAAGGCGTTCTCAAAAGTAACAATCGCTTCGGGCAGGCGGCTGGTGGCAAAGTAGCTGTAAGCCAGGGCAATGTAGAGGTCGGCAAAGTTGGGGTTGGCTTCGATACCCAACTGGTATTGTTCCAGGGCTTCATTGTAACGGCCGTAGTTGGTAAACACGCTGCCCATATAAAGTCGGGCCTGGGGGTTGGTGCCATCGAGAAAAACGGCCGTGTCGGCCAACTGCTGCGCCTCTTCCAGCTTGGCAAAATCACTCTGTAAAACCTGGCCGGCCGCAGCATACGCATAGGCCGTGGCGTTCTGATCATTGATGCGGGTAGCTTCCAGGGCGGCAATATACGCTTCGGCATATTGCAAATTAGCCCCGGCCCGGTCCCCCATCATTACCAGCCGGTCTCCATTGGCAATAAAGGCAGCCGCAACGGCCGTCCACACATCATCCCGATCGGAGGCCAGCAGCGTGGCTCGCTCCGCATATTCCAGTGCCTTTTCTGCCTTACCCTGGCGTACCAACACATCAATCAGGCGGATATACAGCTCTGGCCGGGTCGGGTCCAGGCTGATAGCCGTTTCATAATACTCCGTGGCCTCGGCCAGATCACCATCCCGTTCGCTCAATTCAGCCAGTACGCCAAACTCGGCCGCCGAGCGGGTCGGTTCTGGCGTAGGTGTAGGCAGAATGGTATACCGCACCTGTTCGGCATTCAGGATAACCATAAAGCCAATAAAGATGCCGGCCAGGGCCGACAGCACAAATAAGCAGGATGGGCCACGCCGAGGATAACGTGGTGGTCTTCGTTCAACAATCATCGTTCCCGAAATATATGTCCATCTGCCCGCTAACGTCAAGCAAGTTAGGCGTGTATTAAGAATATTCTGGTGCAAAAACGGCCGTAAAGACCAATGAGTACATCTAGTTTGATTATTTAGGCACTCAACTTATAATAAGTAAACGAAGTAACCATTATTAGCGAGATACCATCCGCTTATTATAGACACTGCAAACAGGTAAATCCTGGCGCACAATCAGGATAAAACAACGATATGGGGCGTACAACCAGACAGCTTTCGCGAAAACGCAATAAGCAAAAGCAGCGCAGTGGCTTGCAGCCGGGAGATATGCTGCAAGAGCGCTACCGCATTGTAGGCACATTAGGTGTGGGGGGCTTTAGCTCAGTTTACCAGGCCCGTGATATGCGCTTCCCGGCCGTAACCAAATTATGTGCCGTGAAAGAAATGGTTATTGCCACAAACGATCCCCAGTTGCGCCAGTTGACCATCAAGTCCTTTGAGCGGGAAGCAAGCATGTTGGCCATGCTCAGCCACCCTGCTATTCCTGATGTTTCAGATTATTTTACCGAGGGCAACCGCAGCTATCTGGTTTTGGAGCTGATTCGGGGCAAAGATCTGCAAAACTGGCTGGAAGAGAACGAAAAGCAGGTGACACAGAAAGATGCCCTCTATTGGGCACTCCAATTATGTGATGCGTTGGCGTATCTACATACGCAAAAGCCCCAGCCCGTTGTATTTCGGGATATGAAACCGTCAAACGTAATGCTGGATGAGCATAATCGGATTCGGCTGATTGACTTTGGCATTGCGAAAAACTTTGAGGCGGGCAATAAAGGAACGATGATTGGCACAGAAGGGTATTCGCCGCCCGAACAGTACCGGGGAGAAGCCACGCCAGCGGGGGATGTCTATGCCTTGGGAGCCACGCTCCACCATTTGCTAACGCGCCAGGACCCCCGTCTTGAACCTCCTTTCACTTTTGCCGAACGACCGATTCGCCCCGTGAATTCTACTGTTTCTCCTTCCTTTGAAATTGTCATTATGCGCTGCCTCGCTTACGCTCCGAAGGAGCGTTACGTAGACGCACTGGCGCTGAAAGAGGCCCTGCTGCTGATTGCTGAAGAAGAATCGGCTGCCGAGGACGCGGCTGAAGCTAAACCATCCCAGATTCCAGACACGACAGCAGCGACCGGGGAAACCGGGGCAAAAACGGCAGCTAAAAACAGAACCGGCTCCGGCACGCTGCTCAACCCCATCTGGTCCTTCAAATGTGAAGATGAAATCCGGTCCAAGGCTGCTGTGAGTGAGGATCAGGTGTATATAGGGGCCTATGACAACAATCTCTACGCTTTATCCCGTGACAAAGGAGAATTCATGTGGAAGTTTCCCACCTCTGATGGCGTAGGCTCTTCGCCCTGTATTTATGAAGACCACGTTTTTATTGGCTCCTCCGACAAACATCTTTATGCTATCAATACACGGTCCGGTCGTATGTCCTGGCGTTTTGAGACGGGTGGCCCTATTTACTCTTCCCCCAGCGCTTACTTTGACCATATCTTTTTTGGCTCAGATGACAGCCACTTTTACGCTGTTCATGCCCAGCGAGGGCGACTGGCCTGGAAAACCAATGCCTACACGGCCGTTCGTTCTTCCCCTTTTGTGGATGAAGACCGTGTCTTTTTGGGTACCGAAGGTGGCTATATTTACTGTCTGGAAGTCAGCACCGGCAAGATCAAGTGGCAGTTCCAGGCCAAGCGGAACGTTACCTCATCCCCCATTGTAGTAGACGAAATGTTGATTGTAGGGGCTAATGACAACACCGTATATGCCCTGGATGCGGGCACGGGCTGGGCTATCTGGCGTTTTCCGACACGGCGACCGGTTATTTCTTCGCCTGTTGTTCGTGAAGGGACTGTCTTTATTGGCTCGGCCGACGGCAATCTGTATGCCCTCGACATGGATTCGGGTCGGCAGTTATGGGCCTTTGATACAGAGAGTCAAATTTCTTCATCACCGGCCATTTGGGGGGAAGCCGTTTATGTGGGGGCTACTGATGGCTATGTGTACAGCTTAACTGCTAAAAAAGGAGAGGTTCGCTGGCGCTTCAAAACGGGCGGGCCTGTCATCTCTTCGCCTACCATTGTTGATGGCGTCATTTATATTGGTTCTACCGACCATCATATTTATGCCTTGCCGGCATAAGTTATCAGGAAATTAAAATGAATGATACGTCTCCCTTAACCGAACCAGAACAAAATAATAATGATACGAAGGATAGCAATCAGGTTGATAATGCTGATAATGGTGTGAATGGGGTGGAAGACGTGAAAGACGTAGAAGAAACGGCCGTTCCTGCCCCTGAGCCGCTCGACACCTCCCCCCTTACCATGGTGCGTGAACCGACTGAACCTGCCGCAGAAAAAGAAGTGGCCGAAACGCGCATTCTCGTCAGCAGACAGATCGAAATCGCTTCCCTTGAGAATCCTCATTTACAAGCAGCCAAAGTTTCTCACCTGGGAGCCATTCGTGATCGCAATGAAGATTCTTGCCTGATCATGACGGCCCAGATGGCCGGTCACTTTGAACAGCTTCCTTTTGGTCTTTATATTGTGGCTGACGGTATGGGTGGTCATATGAACGGCCACGAAGCCAGCAACATGGCCATTCGCGTGGCCACGCGCCAAATCATCAATCGCATTTATCTACCCATGTTGCAAGATACCGGTAATCCGCTGCAAACGCCGGTACAAGAGGTGCTGATCCAGGCAGTTGAGGACGCCAACGACGCCATTTTTGATCCTGACCCCGAAGTAGATGGGGGAACCACCCTCACGATTGCCCTGATTATTGGCCGGCGGCTTCATGTCGCCCATGTTGGTGACAGCCGCGCCTATCTGCTGTATGATGATCGTCTCGAAATGGTGACCGATGATCATTCCCTGGCACGCCGTCTGCAGGAAGTAGGCCAATTGCCCACCGACGAGGAGGCATATTATAATATACGCCATGTACTGCTGCGGGCCGTTGGTCAAGGTGATGAGTTAGAAGTTGACACCTACACGCTCCGCCTGCCGCCGCAAGGTCGCTTGCTTTTGTGCAGTGATGGGCTGTCGGGCATGATTACCGACGCCGAAATTGAGGGGATTCTGCGGCAGAAAACCCCACCTGTAAAAACGGCCGATAGCCTCTGCCAGGCAGCTTTAACCGCCGGGGGGCATGATAATATTACGGCCGTTGTCATTGATTTCAATCTCTAAACCAGCCATCATGATGAACAGTGAGCAGCCCGACTATTATCGCATCTTAGGTGTCTCTCCCCAAGATTCACAGGCAACCATTCGGGCTGCTTACAAACAGGCTCGCAAAGCGGCCCAAACGGGGGGCACAACGGAGCAACAGCTTTTGCAAACAGCGTATGAGGTTCTCAGCGATCCGGATCGTCGTGCTGTTTACAATGACCTGCTGCAAGAAGCCCAACAGCCATCCCTTGAAATTAGCCTGGACCTGAGCCGCGACACATTGAGCGTTTCTGACCAGGAGCAGCTAATCTATATGCTGGTGGAAGTAGCCTCCGATCAACAAAAAGACAACCAGCAAGGCCAGCGCCCTCTCAACCTCTGCTTCGTGGTAGACCGCAGCACCTCAATGCGTGGAGAACGTTTATTGCGGGTTAAAGAAGCAGCCAACCTCCTTTTTGCCAAACTGACACCTGAAGATGTGGTTTCCCTTATTAGTTTTAGCGATCGGGCTGATGTGGTCATTGCCGCTACCAACAACAGCAACCTGCGCCTGTTACAGAACCGTGTCAATACCATCAACCCATCTGGCGGCACTGAAATCTACCAGGGCCTATCGGCCGCCGAACAGCAGTTAAGCAGTGTTAACCTGGCACGCTATAACAACCATCTTATTTTGTTGACCGACGGCCACACCTACGGGGATGAAAACCAATGTTTGGAACTGGCCCAACAAATGGCCAAAAAAGGCATTGGTATCAGCGCCTTTGGGATTGGGACCGAATGGAATGACCAATTTTTGGACAATCTGGTCGCCCCTTCAGGAGGCTGTTCAGATTTCATCGAAACACCGGAGCAGGTGTTGCAGCATCTGCAAGAGCGCATTCAAGGGTTAGGAACCGTCCATGCCCGCAATATGCGCCTGTTGAGCCATTTTTCACAAATGGCCACCATTTCTTATGGCCTTAAAATTGCCCCGTATACCCAACCACTGGATCTAAGCACAGACGAAATTAAGCTGGGCAACCTGGAAGGGCGTTCTCCTCTATCCTTTTTGTTAGAAGTGCGCATTGCCCCACAGCCACGAGAATCACGGGTGCGGCTGCCTCTTGAACTGGTAGCCGATATGGGGCGAACGGACGTTGACGATCAGGAAAAAAGCTACAAAACCGATGCCCAATGCCTGGTGCTGGCTGAAGTCCCGGCGCAAGAAACGCCGTCACCCTATCTAACAAAAGCGGTACGCATCATGACCCTGTATCGCATGAATGAAAAAGCCTGGGCCGACGCCCAGGCCGGCAATATGGACCAGGCAACCCGGCGCATGAATCATCTAACCACCCGGCTGCTCGAAGCCGGCGAAACACGTCTGGCGCGCCAGACGCAAATGGAGGCCAGCCGCCTGGCCCACATAGGGACCATGTCATTAGAAGGACGTAAAACAATTAAATATGGCACCAGGGCTTTAATCAATGAAGCGCTGAAACTTGAAGAAAATGAATAAATGTTATGAATGTGGTGAACCGCAGTTGGAAGGAGCTGTATTCTGTACAGAATGTGGCGCTTCCCTGATTCAAAAAGCGACCGATACAGCGGCCAATCTGACCACAGTACTCCCTTTCAGACGATTTACCACACCCTTAAAATCCCCTCCTGTTGTTCAAGCGGACGTACCGCTTAAAACAGATGAGAAACAGGTTGTATTTATTATTCCCGGCCACCGGCGCCGGCTAGAAATGACCCTAAAAGAGCAGCTTTATATCGGTCGCGCTGACCCTGAAGCCGAGTTAAATCCTGAACTTGATTTGACCAACGCCGGTGCCGAAGATGCTGGTGTGTCACGCATTCATGCCGTTATTCAGTTAACAGAGGAGGGGGTTGTTTTACGCGATCTGAACAGTACCAACGGCACTCTCCTCAACAATTACTCATTAGAACCGGAAACATCTTATTTACTCAACAATGGTGATGAAATTCACTTTGGCACGCTGTTAGTTCATATATTGTTTAATTCCCTGTAGAAACCGGGTTTCTAGCTAAATACCTATAATTGAGGATAACATTATGCAATCAATTATTGTACACATCATGAATGAAGAACCGATTCTATGTGAAGTTGATAAACTACCTAAGCCATCCGATCAAGTTCTGGTGATACACAACATGCGCCGGCGAGATGGGACCGATGTCCATTATATTGATGATGAAGTGATGACAATCATGGTGCCGTGGCACCGCATTAACTTTGTTCAAGTATTGCCGGCCGGTGACCTGGATGAAGTGATCGGCTTTGTACGCGAGTAATCACCATGGTCGAAAAAGTTCCCGAATCCTTACAAGAAAACGCACCGCGCCTGATCTTGATTGTAGATGATGAGGCGCGTATGCGTCGTTTTATCCGCATGAACATGGAGCTGGAGGGCTACCAGGTCATTGAAGCCGCCAACGGCATGGAAGCCATGGAAGAAGTGCGCCAACATACGCCCGATCTGGTAATTATGGACGTGATGATGCCAGAAATGGACGGCTTTGAAGCGCTGGCCATGCTGCGCGAAATTTCGACCGTGCCCGTTATTTTATTAACGGTGAAAGGGGAT
>JAWOIM010000215.1:0-2652 GCA_046484685.1 Chloroflexota bacterium
GGGCTGGTGCCATACTCTGCTCCGACAAAGCTGAGGCCAAAACCGGCCCCGGCCTGAGCCATCACCTGTTCAATGATGATGTCGTTACGGAAGCTGACGCCCCACTGGTCGGCCAGCATCTCGTTCAGCCCATCCTCTTCGGCGTTGATACGACCCCCTTCAGGTACGTCGCGGGCAATGAAGGCAGCCCCACCCTGGTCCAGGTAAGCGGTAATAGCAGCCAACTCATTGGACGGCAGGGGGGCAAATTGGTCAACCAGGAGAATGACATCGGCATCCTCCGGGACTTGCCCGGTAACGAACAGGTTAAGGGCATGGACGGTAAAGCCGCTGTCTTCAAGCAAGGTGCGGGCGCGGGCCAGGCCATCCTCGTTAACCTCTCCGATGTCCCGCTGCCCCTGGCCGGTAAGAAAGTAGGCGGTTTTTTCGACGGGATATATCACGCGCAGCAGGGCGGTGTGAATGGCCCGGTCGGTGAGGGCGCTGGCGCTGGTGGAAACGGCCGTTTCTCCCTCACCGCGCACAAAGACCAGCGTGCCGTCCAGGCTGACGCCATACTGCTGGGCCAGCAGCGGGTTCTCATCCGGATCGATAAACTCAACCTGAAGCTGACCCTGACTGTAGGCTTGCAGCGCTTCCAACATTTCGCGGGCCATTTCGCGCTGTGCCCCACGCTGGAAGGAGTAAAAGCCGAGGACGCGCACCGGTTCATCTAGCTGCTCTAAAAGCTGGCGCGTTTCGTCCAGGGGCGTAAATTCACGGGCTTCGGTCACGTCGTAGCGCCAATTGCTGTTCTGGTAGGCTATGACGTAAAGCAGAAGGGCAATGGCCATGAAAAAAAGGACGGCAAGCAGCGTATTGCCACCGTAGCGCACCAGCCGGCCGCTGACCAACCGGCGCACCTCGTCGGGTCGCAGCAGGGCAAAGAGAAGCAGGGCCAGCCCCCCGCCCACCATGAGCAGATTGACGAGATTGTCCCAGCGGCCGCTGACGATATAAACGGCCGTGCCGCCAATCAGCAGCAGCAGCCCCAGCCAGGGGAAATAGGAAGTGAGTTGATCAAGTCGTTTCATAGTTACTACGGCCCTACCCGCGCCAGCGTTTACTTTCCATCACACGGGTGGCAGCGAAGAGGAAAACGGCCGTTATCATCACAAAATAAACAATATCTTTGGCCACCAGGATGCCCCGGAAAAAACTGCCCAGGTGCTGTTGGGCCCCCAGTTCTCGGAAAATGAGGGCGATGGTAGGGTTATCACCAAAAAACTCGGCGGGGATAAAGGCCAGGTAAAGAAGCAAATTGAAGCCCAAAGCGAGAATGAAGGCCACCATCTGGTTATCGGTCATAGCCGAGGCCAGCAGCCCCATGGCCAGAATGGCCGCCCCCCACAGCAGCGTGCCCAGGTAGCCGGTTAGTATGGGGCCGGGATCGGGGTTGCCAAAGTTGAGCAGAATGACGGGGAAAATGAGGGTCAGCGCCACGGCCACCAGGTAAAAAATAAAAGCGGCTAGAAATTTGCCCAGAACTACTTCTCCATCACGCAGGGGCAGCGTCATCAGCAGCTCCATGGTACCGCTGCGCTGCTCTTCAGACAGCAGGCGCATGGTAATGGCCGGACCGGCAAAGATAAAGAGGAAGGTAAACAGCCCCAGGACGTTGGTCAGGCTGACGGGGGCACCGGGGGTAAAGGCAATGGTAGCAATTTGCCCCGCAAAAATAAGGCCGGTAATGCCGATCAGGACGATAGCAAAAATATAGGCGATGGGTTGAACAAAGATAGCGGTCAACTCTCGTTGGGCTACATACCAGGTATTACGCATCATTCTCCTCTATGGGCCGGGCGGCCTGGGCCTCTTTGAGTTTGTTGAGGAAGATCGTTTCCAGGCTAATTTTGGATTGGCTCATTTCCAGCAGGCCCCAGCGGTGGGTAACGGCCGTTTCGGCCACAGCGATCCGCGTTTCATCTCGGCTATCTACCTGGACTGAAAATTCATGTTCCGTGAGGCGTCGCGCTTCCTCAACACCTGCAAGCTGGTTGAGCGTTTGATCGACATCTTCGGCGGGCGCGGCCAGGCGTAGGGTGAGCAGGTTGCCTCCGGCCTGGATTTCATCCATGGACATATCGGCCCAGATACGGCCGTTAATCACCAAAATCACCCGGTTACAAATTTGCTCCACTTCGGCCAGGATATGGGTGCTGAGCAAAACGGTGCGTTCTCGACCCAGCTCCGTAATCAGCTCTCGGATTTCTACAATTTGGGCCGGGTCCAGGCCAATCGTTGGCTCATCTAAAATTAGCACGTCCGGATCGTGGAGCAGCGCCTGGGCCAGACCCAACCGCTGTCGCATCCCTTTCGATAGATTGCCCACAAAACTTTCGGCCCGGTCCAGCAGGTCAACCGCTTCCAGCACGTCGTCAATGCGCGGCCACAGGTTGTCCATGTGGCGCACCCGGCCCATGAAGGCCAGATAATCTTCGACACGCATTTCGGGATAGAGGGGGACCGTTTCCGGCAGGTAGCCGAGCCGCTGCCGGGCGGCAATGGAGTCATCGACGGTGTGGTGACCGGCAATGTAGGCCGCGCCGCTGGTGGGGGGCATGTAGCCGGTGAGGACGCGCATGGTGGTCGTCTTGCCCGCCCCGTTGGGAC
>JAWOIM010000315.1:0-6144 GCA_046484685.1 Chloroflexota bacterium
ACTAGGGTTTATGCTGTCGTTTGGGTAAGATTCTATTAGGTGGTGTGAGTTACACCCGTTTTACCTATATTACCAGTGATCCTTTTCGAAGGAGCAACACATGAGCAACCCTATTCCTGCCATAAATTTTGATTCTCTGCTGCCGCCGGCGATGGCCGAAAAAGCAGAAAATGCCGGCATTGTGAAAGCCAAGATGGCTTTTTTGCCCATGTTTGCCCTCTCTGTTTTGGCCGGGGCCTTTATTGCCATGGGGGCTATTTTTGCCACCACGGTTACAACCGGTGGTAGTGAATTGACCTATGGCGTCGCCCGGGTACTGGGCGGTCTGGTCTTTTGTTTGGGTCTTATCCTGGTTGTTGTGGCCGGGGCCGAACTGTTTACCGGTAACAATTTAATTGTAATGGCCTGGGCCAGCGGTAAAGTCTCGACATCCCGTTTGCTGCGTAATTGGACCATCGTTTACCTGGGTAATTTTGTTGGCTCAGTGACTACGGCGCTGGGCATGTTTTGGTCAGGCCAGTATGCTTTTGGCGACGGGGCTGTGGGAGTCAATGTGCTGAATATTGCCAACCATAAGGTGGGCTTGGGTTTTGTCGAAGCGATTGTGCTGGGTATTTTTTGTAACGCGCTGGTCTGTCTGGCGGTCTGGCTTTGCATGAGTGCCCGTACCACCACAGACAAGATTCTGGCCATTCTATTTCCCATTACGGCCTTTGTGGCTGCCGGATTTGAACATAGCATTGCCAATATGTATTTCATTCCCATTGGCCTGTTTGTGAAGGGCGGGGCTGACCCGGCCTTTTGGCAGATGGCCGGCACAACGGCCACCAGCTATGGCAATCTGACCTGGGGCACGTTCTTGTTCAATAACCTGCTGCCGGTGACGATTAGCAATATTATCGGCGGGGCGGTGATGGTGGGGCTGGTTTACTGGCTGGTTTACCTGAAACCCAATCTGGTGGTGGCGACAAGAGAAAAAGTCGCCTCCATGGATTAGAGCAGCAAACGGCCGATCACCTATGCATGAAAATTTGTAGCGCAAACTTTCCAGTTTGCGCGCTCAAACAGGGATGCTTGACCTACATTTTCGAAGGAGGCGATGAAGATGTTAACCATAGACAAGTTGTTTAAAAAGATATTGGTTCCGCTAGATGGCTCTAAACTAGCGGAAAACGCGCTGGGGGCGGCGCTGGTGTTGGCTCAAGCCGGGAATGCTGAGTTGATTTTACTCAGTGTACCGGTCATGAAACATGTGATGGTGATGCCGGAATACAGCGGTTATGCCACCCTGCTGCCTGAACAGTCACTGGAAGAGTCTCGCCGCGACTTCATCGAATATCTGGCCCACGTGCGTGAAAACCGCCTGCCTGCCGACCTGCCGGTGCGTCTGGAAACAGTAGAAGGGGATGAAGCCAGCGTTATCGTAGACCGGGCTTTGGCCGAGCAGGTGGATTTGATTGTAATGGCTACACACGGCCGTTCCGGCTTTTCCCGCTGGATGATGGGCAGCGTTACCGAGAAGGTGCTGCAGCAGGCCCATTGCCCGGTGCTGGCCGTTCGCTCCGCTGAGCCAATTGAGCGGATGTTGATTACGCTGGATGGGTCACCGGTAGCCGAAGCGGCCCTGGAGCCGGGCCTGGCCCTGGCGGAAGCATTAGGCGCCGACGTTACGTTGCTGCAAGTACAGCGAGCTATAGATTATGTCAACCCGGCCGAAGTCGCCCGCCTGGACGCGGTCGAAAGCGGATTGGGAATGCGTCTGCAAGATAGTGTCTATTACGCGGCAGAGTCTTATCTCAACTATCTGGCCAAGCGTTATGGGTCGCTGCTGACACAATCGCTGCAAACGGCCGTTCTCGATGGTGGCCCTGCCCGTCGCATAACCGAATACATCGAAGACAACGAGATTGACCTGGTGGTGATGGCCACACACGGCCGTACCGGTCTCAAGCGCTGGCTTTACGGCAGCGTCACCGAAAAAGTGCTGCGCACTGCGCCCTGTGCTAAATTCATTATGCGCCCGCCACCTTATCTGCTGTCTTGAATCACCCTTGACCATCAAAAAGGGTTATGAAAATGACGGACGACTGAGGACGGATGACGGAGTAGGTCCGTCGTCCTCCGTCCTAATTTACGTAGGAGGTCCTGATGGGACGTGAAATTGTTTTGTTTAGCAGCCAAGAACGCCAGTCCCGGCCGCAGGTTGTCGCTTTTTTACGCGATCTGGCCGACCGTATTGATGGTGGCGAGGTCACCTTCAAGCAGGGTGCTGACTCTGTAACGGTAAATTTGCCCCACAACCTGGTCCTGGAACTCAAGGTCGAAACCGAGGACAAGAATGGCCGCGAAAAGCGCAGCCTGGAAGTTGAAATCGAATGGTATGAAGGGGACGAGGTAGATACTGGTGTAACACTTGGTTAACGCTCGGTAACCGTATCTACTTACCGCAATCCCCGCCTACGCGGGGACGCAAAGGACGCGAAGCCATGTTTACCCATTTGTTGATTCCCCTCGACGGCTCCCGGCTGGCGGAGGCGGCCCTGCCGTCCGCGCTGGCCTTAGCCGCTAAATTTGAGAGCACCATTACCCTGCTGCGCGTGGTGCGGCCGCCTGATATTAGCACCAGCACCACCGGTTCTCCCATGACTGAGGTGTTGACGATGCTGCGTGCCCATAGTCAGGAAGAAGCAGAGAGCTATCTGCGTGTTTTGCAAGGCTCGCTGCGTCAGCAAGGGTATAAAATTCATCGTCACGTCATCTTTGGTGATGGCGTGGCCGACATTATCCTAGAGGTGGCTCAAGGCCAGGCTGTGGTCCAAAGCCAGGCTGTAGATGTCATTGTCATGAGTACCCACGGCCGCAGCGGCCTGAGCCGCTGGGTCTTCGGCAGCGTGGCCGATAAGGTGCTGCGCCAGGCCCAGGTTCCTGTCTTGCTCATTCGGGCGCAGGAGGAAGCGGAAGCATAAAACGTGAGGCGTAAGGCTTGTCAGGATCACGGTTTGCCTATTTAGCCAGTTGATTTGTTCCGGTTAAATGGCCCAATCCATACGGTTGGGCCATTTTTGTTTCTTTGCCTGTTTCCTGCTTAGTCGCTACGATTAGGAGACGAATGGGCAAGATTGATCGATTTACTCTGCAAATGCTGCCCATTCGCTGTTCATACTATAAAAGGATGCACCATGAATGAGGCAGAAGTAAGCCGGGACAGCCTGGTACTTTATAAAAATCGACCGGCGCGGGTGACGCAGATGGGCCAGAAAAAGATCGAAATTGCCCTGCCGGAAGGGGATCGGCTCAGTGTGCGCCATAAAGATGTGCTGCTGCTCCATCCGGGACCGTTGGCCAACCTGCACCATCTGCGTACCGCTCCGGCTGATGGTGAGGTTAAAACGGCCTGGGAACTGCTCACCGGAACCACTACCACGCTGGCCGACCTGTCGGACCTGGCTTATGGGGAATTTACGCCCCAGACGGCCTGGGCGTTGTGGCAAATGGTAACCGATGGGCTCTATTTTAGCGGTGAGCCGGATGCCATTCGGGTCCACACGGCCGAATCGGTGACTACCGCAGAGGCAGATCGAGCCGCCAAAGCGGCCGAAGAAGCGGCCTGGCTCGACTTTTTGGGCCGAGTCGAGGCCAACCAGACTGATCCGGCCGACGATTTGTTTTTGCGTGAAGTGGAAGATTTGGCCCTGGGACGGCGCAGCGACAGCCGAGTGCTGCGCACGTTAGGCCGGGGCGAAACGGCCGAAAATGGCCATCAACTCCTCCTCGCCCTCGGCTATTGGGATGAATTTGTCAATCCGCATCCCTCCCGGCTGGGTGTGGCTCAGTCTGTCCCCGATCTGCCCCTGCCCTCGCTGCCCGACGAACCGCGCCAGGATTTGACCCACCTGACTGCCCTGGCCATCGACGATGAGGGCAGCCGCGACCCGGATGATGCCCTGAGCTGGGAAAACGGCCGGTTGTGGGTCCATGTTGCCGATGCCGCTGCCCTGGTGGTGCCGGACAGTCCCGCCGATCAGGAAGCCCGCGCCCGGGGGGCCAGCCTCTACCTGCCCGAAGGGACCATCCCTATGCTGCCCCGCGCGGCCGTGCAACAGTTGGGGCTGGGACTGCATGAAGTCTCGCCCGCGCTCTCTTTTGCCATTGATTTGGATGAGGCGGGGGGGATAACGGCCGTTGAGGTGATGGCCAGTTGGGTGCGTGTCACGCGGCTGAGTTATGCCGAAGCGGAGACCCGCCTGGAAGAGTCTCCCCTGCGTGAGCTGCACGCCCTGGCCCAGCAGCATGAGACCCGCCGCCGTCTCAACGAGGCGATAGCCATTGACCTGCCGGAAGTGAAGATCCGCGTACGAGAAGGGGAGGTGGTAATACGGCCGCTGCCTCTGCTCCACAGCCGTGCTTTGGTGCAAGAAGCGATGTTGATGACCGGGGAAGCGGCCGGCCATTACGCCGTCCGGCATCAGATACCGATCCCCTACAGCAGCCAGACCTCGACCGCTACCCCCGAAGAAATTGCCGTCAGCCAGGGGGACCCCACCTATTCCCAGATGTTTGCCCTGCGCCGCACCATGAAGGCCAGCCAGCGGCAAACCAGCCCCGGCCCCCACGCCGGCCTGGGCATGGCGATGTACGTGCAGGCCACCAGCCCCCTGCGTCGTTACCTCGATCTGGTGGTCCACCAGCAGTTTCGTGCCCACTTGCGCGGTGAGGCACCGTTAGACAGTTCCGCCCTGACCAGACGTATCGGCATGGTAGAGGCTATCACCGGCGACATGCGCCGGGCCGAACGGCTCTCCAATGCCCACTGGACGCTGGTCTATTTGCAGCAGCAGGGGGAGTGGCGGGGTGAAGGGGTTATCGTTGACAAGCGGGGGTCGCGGGACGTGGTGCTTATTCCTGACCTTGATTGGGAAGCCAACATCTACAGCCAGCGCGACCTGCCCCTGGACAGCCCGGTCCAGGTGGCCCTGAACGAGGTGGATTTGCCCAACCTGGAAGCCCATTTCCGCTATGTCTGAGAGGGGAATCGTTTTCGAGGGCAGAAGTAAGAAGTAAGAAGTAAAAAGTAAAAAGTAAGAAGCGTGTGACTGCCCAAACGGTTCTTAAAACTGAAAAGATTGCACACGCATTACCCACTACGAGACTCTATGACAACACGCATTCAAGGTATCGAAAACAACCTGCTCCGCATCGCCATCCAGGAAGAGATGGCCCAGCGGCTCTTCCGGGAGTCTGCTCAACGATATTGATTAGAAAGGTACAATTCTGGCGCGGCTCTACCATCCCCAAATCAGGGCAAGACGGCGCGGAATCAATCCGGTCGGTTATGGCCAGGACCACCCCGCGCCGTCCTGACCCTACGCCAATCTACCCGCACCCCACCCTAAATGTGTTGCGCCCCTACCGCGTCGTTCAATCAAAACAAAATTTGTGTTATACTACATTCCTGTACGACAAGTGAGGCAAATGATGATTTCTACCACCTATACCAACGTCCGCACTAATCTGGCCCAATACTTGGATGTCGTTGTCAACGACCGCCAGCCAGTCCTGATTCAGCGACGTGGCCACGAAGATGTGGTCATGATTTCGGCCGATGAACTGAACAGCCTATTGGAAACCGCCCACCTGCTGCGCTCACCCCAAAACGCCGAGCGACTTCTGGCCGCCCTGGAACGTGCTCGCGCCGGTTCCGAAACGCCACAATCCGTGGCCTCATTTAGAAGCGAAGTAGGACTGACCGATGAGCCGTCAGCAGCGTGATGCGGTATTTCACCCTGAATTCCGCGACGATTTAAGCTATTGGGTCAAAACCGATCGCAAAACAGCCCTGCGTGCTTTCAAACTGATTGAAGCGATCATACGCGATCCATTTACCGGCCTGGGCAAGCCAGAACCGCTCAAATATCTCGATGCCAACACCTGGTCACGCCGTTTGACGCAAGAACACCGCATCGTTTACCGCGTGACCAATGAGCGGATCGATTTCCTGCAAGGGCGTTACCATTACTAAACTATGGCCCCAAACCACTATTTTTAACCACGGATGGCACGGATAAAACAGATTTTGTAACTATACAGACCTGACAGGTTTCCACGAGACTGTGGAATTGCCCAGCGCTTCGTTAAAAACCTGTC
>JAWOIM010000323.1:0-2771 GCA_046484685.1 Chloroflexota bacterium
CACAGGTTTTGGTAACGGCCGTTGGCTTCGCCCCAAACGGCCGTTTCCTCTGGTTCATACGTGTTCAATTCAGCCATGTCGGCGACGATCTGCCGGGCCTGGGCCAGGTCGGCGATCTCGCCCAGGCTGATGAGCTGCACCAGGGCGTTGCCGATGACGGTGGCCTCAATGGGACCGGCAACGACGGGCAGCCCGCTGGCGTTGGCCGTCATCTGATTGAGCAGTTCATTTTGCGTGCCGCCGCCGACGATGTGCAGGACGGATGCTTTTTGCCCGGCAACGGCCGTTACCTGGTCTAATGCTTCCCGATACGCCAGGGCCAGACTTTCCAGCACGCTGCGTACCAGGCCACCGATTGTCTCTGGTTCAGTCTGATTGGTTTGCCGGCAGTAGTTGCGGATGTGTTGCGGATGGTTGCCGGGCTGCAGGAAGATAGGATCGTTGGGGTTGAAAACGGCCGTAAATGGCTCCGCTTGCGCCGCCAATTCCACCAGGTGGCCATACGAATAATCGTCACCGGCGGCGGCCCAGGTAGCCCGGCACTGCTGCAAAATCCACAGTCCCATCACGTTTTTCAGCAGCCGGTAGGTGCCGTAGACGCCACCTTCGTTGGTGACATTAGCCGCCAGCGCAGCCGGCGTCAGGATTGGTTGGTCCACCTCCAGCCCCACCAGGCTCCAGGTGCCGCTGCTGATGTAGGCGAAATCGTCGGTGGTAGCAGGCACGGCCACGGCTGGCACGGCCACGGTTGGCACGGCCGCCACGGCACTGCCCGTATCGTGACAGGCGGGGGCGATCACCGGAATGCCGTCATAGGTGCCCAGTTTTGTTCCCGGCTGGACGATCTGCGGAAAGATGCGGCTGGGAATACCCAGTCTATCCATCAGGCCGGTGGCCCATGTACCGCTGGTGGGGTTAAAAAGCTGTGTGGTGGTGGCGTTGCTAAATTCGCAGACCTTGACGCCGGTCAGCCAGTAGTTGAGCAAATCGGGCGCAGTGAGAAATGTCTCTGCAATGTCCAGTTGGGGCGAGCCGGATTCGACCAGGCTGAGCAGTTGGTAGAGGCTGTTGATGGGCATGAACTGAATGCCGGTCTGGGCGAAAATTTCCGCTCGGGGCACTTTGGCGAAGGCGGCCTCCATCATGCCCTGGGTACGGCCGTCGCGGTAATGGACCGGGTTGCCGATGAGGTTCCCCTGTCTGTCCAGCAGGCCAAAATCGACGCCCCAGGTGTCCACACCGATGCTGGCCGGATGCAGCCCTTTGCCCTTCTCAATACCCGCCTGAATGTCACGCCACAGGCGCAGGAAATTCCAGTGCAGGGTGCCGTTGACGGTGACGGTACTGTTAGGAAAGCGGTGGAGTTCTTCAAGGTGAAGGGAACGGCCGTTGAAATGAACAGCCATCACCCGGCCTGATTCTGCACCTAAATCCACTGCTAATAAAGCCAATGATTTCATCTTGTCCTTTTATGTTATAATTGCCAGACAACAACTATTTGGAGAGTCATCATGTATGCAATTGAGTTTCAAACCCAAATTCAAAATGGCGTCATTGAAATTCCCGAAGAGCAGCGAGATGTTTTGCTGTCAAAAATCAATGGCGGCCTTGTGCGCGTCATTGTTATGGCACCTGAGGAAAAGCAGGTGTCCGCTGAGCAAACGCTCACACCCCCTGAAATAGACCTCGTACAGGATGCTCAAGACAAAGGATATACTTCTTTTATTGATTATCTTCTTGACCATCCTATTCGTATCCCCGACGTTGAATACTTAACCAGAGAAGAAGTCCATGAGCGATGAAAATCAATCTCTCTGCTTCATTGATAGCAACATCTGGTTGTATGCCTTATTGCCTAAACAAGATGAGACCAAAGAAACTATAGCTAAGAGCCTGATTGAAAGAAATCAGCCGGATATTGTCATCAGTACGCAAATTATGAATGAAATTGTAAATAATCTGCTGCGCAAAGGCCGGACGAAAAAGCCTGCTATTCGCTTGTTAATCGCTTCATTCTATGACGAGCACACAGTTGTCAGAATGGATCGAACCATTCAGGAGAAAGCCTCGTTGCTGCGTGAAAACCATTCCTTTTCGCATTGGGATAGCCTGGTTGTTATAGTGGCGCTACAGGCTGGAGCTTCCACTCTTTATTCCGAAGACATGCAGCACGGGTTTGTTGTAGACAATAAGCTAACTATTGTTAATCCTTTCATCTGATCAACGACGGGCCAACACTTCCTTCTCATAGGCGCGAATATCATCCAAGTAGGCAATCCCGACCGGAACGTCCTGTTCCAGGCAGTAATAATCCCAGACTGCGCCAAAGGGCATCCCCTTCAGTTCCTCTAACAGCGCCAGGCGGCCGGTATAGTCGCCATCCATTTCCAGCGTACGCATTTCGTCAATCGGTTCCAACAAGGCCATGAGCAGCGCCCGCAGCGCGTTGCGCGTGCCGATGGTCCAGGCGGCGATGCGGTTGATGCTGGCGTCGAAAAAGTCAAGCCCGATGTGTACCCGGTCCAAATAACCACCGCGCACAATTTCTTGCATAATCGCCTGCAACTCATCGGTCAGCGTCACCACATGGTCGCTGTCCCAACGCACACCGCGGCTGACGTGCAGCAGCAGTTCCGGCACGTAGAGCAGCGTTGAGGAAATCTTGTCGGCAATTGTTTCGGTGGGGTGGAAGTGACCGGCGTCCAGGCAGAGCAGTTTTTGCCGGGAGGCGGCGTAACCCAGGTAAAATTCGTGGGAGCCGACCACGTAGC
>JAWOIM010000502.1:0-8296 GCA_046484685.1 Chloroflexota bacterium
CTCGTGATTAAGGAGCAGGAGGTGCATTACTTGCCGGTGCGCCTCTTCACGCAAGGGATCTAACGCCAGATGATGTCGGCCATAAGCAAATGCGCGTTGGTATTGGCCTCGTTGCTCGTGATAAGCGGTCAGTTGGGCTAGAGCAACTACCATTTGTTGGCGCAGCGTCTCTCGCGTCAGCAGCGCCCACTCCTCAAAGGGAGCGCTATCGGGCAGGAAGAACCCGTCCAGAAAATCGCCCTTGTAAAGGTCGACGGCCTGTCGTCGCCGCTGCGCACACGCTTTGCAGCTTTCGGCGCGGCGGTGGCGATGCTGCTTGCAGGCCGCCAATAACGCAGTAACTGTAGCAACATCAAGCCAGAAGTCGTCGTTGGCGTTGAACTGGATATCGCTACGACTAATGAAGAGATAGGGCGGATCGGCCGTCTGATCACGAATCGCCTGGCGCAGGATTGTCAAGGCCTGACGCAAGCTATTGCGAGCGGCCGTTTGGGCGAAGTTGGGCCACAACAGACCAATCAGGCTGTCCCGACGATGTGGCCGATCGGCGTTCATGGCCAGGTAAGCCAGCAACGCCCGTACTTTATCATGCTTGAGGCTGGCAACCGGCCGTCCATCTAACGTTACTTGCGGTGATCCCAGTAGAAATAGTGACAGTTGGGCCATTTAACATTCTCCCATGACACCTTTCTTGTAACCGTCCAGTCCCTACTTCGGCTGCGCTCAGCACAAGTCTGGAGACCTGACAGGTTTTTAAGCCTAAATATTGCTTGCACCTCTGGTAAGAAACCTGTCAGGTCTGAACGCTTACCTTTTTTAACGATTTAATAACGGTAGGGTTGATAATAGTTCTATCGTAACTAACATTTTTCTGAGGGGCAAAACGAAACGTTACCTCTCATAAAGGAGATTTCAATGATACGTTCAAAAAAGCGGCTCTTCCTCTTCATCCTGTTGGCCAGTCTCATGTCTGGTGGCCTGGCGCTCGCGACGCCGGGGCAGCGCCCGGTTTCGGCCGGGACGGGCAACGGAATAATAGCCTATGTCCGCCCTAACGACGCAACCGGCGATGAGATCCGGTTAATTGAACCGGACGGCAGCGGTGATCGTCTTATCTGGTCCGTCAACCAACCGGATCCTTACGAAGTCGAATCTATCACCAGCCTCGCCTGGCGGCCCGACGCCACCGAACTGGCCTTTGCCAGCGACCACGAGAAATATTGCTCCATCTTCCGGTCTGATATTTATAGTATCTACCCGGACGGCAGCGGCCAGCGCCGGATCACCAATGCCCCGACATGCGCCCAACTGGCAGCCTATCCAAAAGGAACGGTCGTTGTCGAGGTGGAGAACCAGACAGGTGGATCTGGCCCCTTCCTCATCTACGTTCAGGGTGCGCCCGGCCTTCAGTTTCTTTCCGTGGCTCCCGGCGCCGTCACAACCCTAACGGTTTTTGACGTGGCCGACCTCGGCCACGACCTTCTGCAATTTAGCGCAGTGACCGATGCGAACCGTCGCTGGTGGGGGGCACCGGTGGACGTCCAGGCCGGCATGACCGTCGAGGCACCCCGGCTAGTGCTGGGCGAGGGTCTGATGGAGTTCGGGGCCGACTGGCCAACCTGGCACAGTGATGGCTCAAGGCTCGGCTACGTCGTTGGGCTTGGCACGCCGTACCATATCGAAACCAACCCCGGCCATCTTGAGCTGGGCGAACCGCTACTGGACGGGCAATCGAGCGCCCTTTTTGTCGATAACCTGGCCTGGTCACCGGCTGCAGCAACTGCCAACCAACTCCTTTACGCCGGCAGTGGTTTTGCTGTTGACCTCTCTGATGTGGGTGTGTTCCGCATCTATGAAGGTGAGCCGGACCCCGGCGAGGTCCTGGTTTCTCCGTCAGAGGTCTGGCACACAGTTACCGGTCTGGCCTGGCTGCCGGACGGCTCAGGCTTTATCTTCGCCATGTCGGAAGACACCTTTACAGGTGAGAAGGCCGATATTTACGAATATCTCTTCTCATCGGGACAGGTAACGCGGCTGACTGATTTTAGTACCGAATTCGCCTACCAACTTAGCGTCTCGCCCGATGGCCAGCGCATTGTCTTTGAACGCGTGACGGAACTACTGGTGTGGGAAGACCCTCAGATTGATCTATGGATCATGAATCGGGACGGCAGCGATCAGCAACTTCTCGTAGAAAACGGCCGCTCGCCTGCCTGGAGCCCAGGCGAACCGCAGGTGCCGCCACCCCCATCCGGATTTAATATTTACTTGCCTTTAATTACGACCAACCATTAGTGTTCTGCCAAGCATCTTTTGTCGAACAGTTCTGCCAGGAATCGTCCTGGCAGGTGATGCCTTTGAATCGATCACTGAGTCCCTAAGTTGATTTCGTTAATAGATTCGTTCTTCAAGCCGAGTCGTGGTGGCTCGAATGTCCTTAATCTTGACGCCAATATCTACAAAATAGAGGCCGATAAACAGCTTGAGGTGCCTGGTAGTTGTGCCGGCAAAGCCCCCCTGCGCCTCGGCGGGAATCTAGCCGACATGGACCACTTGAGCTTCAAACTGCCGCAGATTGGACCCCAGGCCGTAAACGAAGCAGAGTGTGTCTGCGCCAGCCGGGCCGGTCAGCGCGTATGCCAATGAAATGCCGGTGGGAGAAAAAACGCCACATCAGCCAGGTAGACGGTATTTCCCCTGGCCAGTTGACCAGGCACATAACTGGCCACCTGCCTGATGTGAACTGCGATATGGTGAGATATTATTTGTATAGCAACGGCCGTTTCCTATTACGGCCATTTTTTGAGGAGAACTATGCGCATACTCATCGCTGACGATCAGGTCAATGTGCGGTCTGCTCTGGCTCTACTGCTGGAACAAGAACCCCAATTCGAGATTGCGGGTGAAGCGGCCGACGCCGTGGGCCTGCTGCAGGCCGTTCGCAAATACGCCTCCGATTTGCTCCTGCTGGACTGGGAACTGCCCGGCCTGGAAGCCGAGCATTTGCTCACTTTGTTACGCTACGAACAACCCCACCTGCTGGTTGTGGCCCTGAGCAGCCGTCCCGAAGCCGAAGCCCAGGCCATCAAAGCCGGGGCCAACGCCTTTATTAGCAAAGGGTCATTACCCGAACAGGTGCTAACGACCGTTTTTAACCTGCTCCCCTCATGACGTTTGTCACGCCAGGCAGCAACAAGTGTCACTTGGCCTATTAAGGTGTCTCATTACAATGAAACATGGTTAATAATTGGTGAGTGGGTAGCGAAGTTGCCAGGTTGCAAAGTGGCAGGGATACGCTGCCCCTTCGCCGCTTTGCAACTTTGCTTCCACTAATACCCAATATGAACGAAACCCTGTACGCCCTCCTGCAAAACGACGAGCGCGGCCAACTGCTGTTTGGCGGGGCACGTATGGCGCTGTTCGATATTGGCAGCGCCTTTTGGGGCCTGCGTCGCCAGTTGGAAGCGCTGGCCGGTCCCCGGCTGGCCGATGCCGTCTTACAGCAGGCGGGGGCCAACGGCGGGGCTTCGTTTGCCCGCAACTTTGCCCCTGATGTAACCGAGGAAACGGCCGCATCCGCTTTCCGTGACTGTTTGGCCGCCTATGAAACGGCCGGCTTTGGCCGGTTTGAAATTGAGACGCTGCGCTGGCCCATCGGCCGCGTTTGCGTGCGAGGACACAACACCTTTGAAGCCTGGATGCTGCAGCAGCACGGCCAGAAACCGGACAGCCCCGGCTGCGCCTACACGGCCGGGGTGCTGGTAGGCTTTATCAACGCCCTGACCGGTCGCCAGGATATTGTTTGCGTCAAGAAAAGCTGCCAGGCGCAGGGGGCCGACCATTGCACTTTTGAACTGCTGCCGGCGGCCGAAGCGGCAACAACGGCCGTGGTTGCCTTCGATCCCGATCCCTTCCTCAGCCAGCAAGTCAACCTGCTCGACATTCTCTTCGCCCAGATGCCCATGGGCGTGGTCATTCTGGACCACGATTTGCGCATCCGCCGCTTCAACCCGACGCTGGTTGATTTCGTCAGCCGTTACAGCAAAGTACCGCTGGACGACGTGGTCCCAGGTACCTCCTACCTGGCGCTGCTGCCCGGCAATGAAGAAGCGGCGCTGACGATTTTCGACAGGGCGCTGGCCGGAGAAACGGTGCAGACGAAGGCATTTGGCCTGGAAATTGACGGCATTCCCTCCTACTGGGATTCGGTGACGGCACCGCTGCGAGAGAATGGTCAGCTCATTGGCCTGGTCCACGTGACCACCGACGTCACCGAGCGCGTCCTGGCCGAGCAGCGGCTGCATGAAACGCTGGCCACCATGCTGCGCATGGCCCAAAATCTGGTTTCGACCGTGGAGATTAAGCCGCTGCTGGGCATGATTTTAGAACAGTTGCAGTCGGTTATTGACTATGACGGCGCGGCCGTTTTTGTGCAAAAAGAGGATTACCTGCAACTGGTGGCCTATCGCGGCCCCATTGAGCAGGACACGGCCCTGGCGCTGCGCTTTCCGCTGACGGAAGTTGGTGTTAACCGGATGGTAGTTGAAAGCCGGGCCCCGGTAGTTATTGGTGATGTACATACCGATGAAACGGTCGCTGCTGCTGCTTTTCGCCAGGCAGCCGACGACCACGGCAGTGACCTGTTTTCCTACATTCGCTCCTGGCTGGGCGTGCCGCTGCTGGTTAAGGATCGGGTGCTGGGTATGCTGTGTCTGGACCAGGCCAGGCCCCACTTCTATACCCCGTTCCACAGTGAACTGGCCCTGGCCTTTGCCAGCCAGATTGCCGTGGCCATTGAAAACGCCCGGCTGCGAGAACAAACGGAGCAAATGGCGGCCGTGGCCGAGCGCAACCGGCTGGCCCGCGAGCTGCACGATGCCGTGACGCAGACCCTCTTTTCGGCCAGCCTGATTGCCGACGTGCTGCCCCGTCTCTGGCAGCGCAGCCCGGAGGTGGGCCAGGCCAAACTGGAGGAGCTGCGCGAGCTGACGCGGGGGGCGCTGGCCGAGATGCGGACGCTGCTGCTGGAACTGCGGCCGGCCACGCTGACTGAGAGCAGCCTGGAAGAGCTGCTGCGCCAGTTGGCCACGGCCGTTATCGGCCGCTCCCGCTTGCAGGTTGCCGTCGAAGTGGAAGGAGAGGAGAAACGGCCGTTGTCCCCCGAAACCCAGGTCGCCCTCTACCGCATGGCCCAGGAGGCGCTCAACAACGTGGTCAAACATGCCGGGGCCAGCCAGGTGACCATCAGCCTGCGTTTTGACGAAGCCATCACCCAACTACGGGTAGCAGACAATGGGCGCGGCTTTGACCCGGCCGCGGTCAGCGTCCATTCGCTGGGGCTGGGCATCATGCGCGACCGGGCGACCAAAATCGGGGCCGCGTTGCATATTGAGAGTAAGATTGGCGAAGGAACGGCCGTTTGTGTTCGGGTGGAGGAGATCTAATCTTCTATAATTTGTCAAACTCTTCCCGCAGCAGGCCAAAGATCAGTTCGTCGTAGTAACGGCCGTTTGTATAAATGTGGCGCCGGATACGACCTTCCTCCTGGCAGCCCAGTCGTTGGGCGTGCCGGATCATGGCCTCGTTTATCTCGATACAGCGGATGTTGTATTTTTGATAGCGCAGCTCGTGAAAGGCATAACGCAGCAGGATGCGCTTGGCCTCAAAAGCGTAGCCCAGTCCCCGAAACTGGCGATAGAGGCGCGTCCCCGTTTCAAAGGTACCGTGTCGCGGCTGCATCGAGTGGATATTGATGCCGCCCACCAGTTCACCCACCAATGTCTCAATGGAAAACATGATGCGCTCGTCGGCGTTGTTGAAATGGGCGTACCGTTCGCCAAAAGCAGCGGCATCCTTTTCTGATTTAGGCAGCACCATGCTGTAATTGAGGAAGCGCACGCTCTGGCTGTCATGCTCTTCGGCCAGCCACAGGTCCGTATCTTCGGGCCGCATCGGGCGCAGCCGTATCTTATCCCCTTGCCAAAAGTAGTTGTTGTCTGTCATCTGTTTTCACCTAAGTCGAAGGGGATTAACAAGCCGTGATGCGTGAAAACGTGGTTTCTTTCTGACGAAAGAAAGACCGTGGCCAGAGTTTGCGAAGCCCATCACGTTTCACGTCAGGTCCGAAAGCCCCCTTATCGTTACGGGCCGGTCGCCCGGATATAGTCGGTAATGTCAGCGTTGTAAACCAGTTCCTCTACCGTAAAGCTGGCCCAGGGCGAGCCGTCATCGTACCAGGTCAGGGCGGCTTCCAGCAGTACGATACGGCCGTCTAGCTCTCCCCATTGAATGGCCTCGTTAATCCAGAGCGTTTTGCCAACGGCCGTTTCTCCCTTGTAGCGCAGCGATTCAAACATGGTTATCAAGCCGGTATCGGGGTCAAAGCGGACAATAAATTGCTCCTCTTCGGCGCCAAAGGGGACGTAGAGAACGGCCGTATTCCCATCGACCGCCTGCCAACGAACGCGGGGATCGGTTACAAAGAGTGTTGGCAGCCAGACCGACTCGGCCCACAGCGCCAGGTTAGCCCCCTGGTCTACCTTAGGCTCGTTTTCCACCACGCCAAAGGGAAGTTCCAGCCGCCCCTGGCCGTCGAGAAAATGTTCGTTGACCTTTAAGATGGGCAGCCCAAAAAAGGTGACCTCCATATAATGGCGATAATTGTGCCCTGCCTCGTGGGTAAAGCGGAAGCGGGCTGGCAGAGCCACGTTGCCCATCGGCTTCATCCAGCCACGACCGCTGATAACGGCCGTTTCAAGCAGCGGGATCTCGTCGCCATACACCTGCCGGTAAAAACGCTCGACCGGCGCCGGCAAATCGGCGGGCAGCGGCACCGTCTCTGTCATACCGGTCTGCGGGAAAGGGGCAAACGGGGCCGGCTGCCAGCGCAGCCCTAGCCAGCCTACAAAAAGGAACACGATTATAACGCCGACAATAATCAATCCCGTTTTCACTCTGCTTGTCCCCTGTTCTTACGGCTCGAGCGCAGCCAGTCAGTCACGATCAGGTAAATAAGTCCGACTTCCAGCAGGATTTGGGCCCCTTTGGAGATAATACCACCCGGCGACAGCAAGACAGCCGGCAGTTCATTTCGTTCTTGCCCGATAGCTGCGTCCATTATTTTCTCCAGAGACTTTACGCAATACGTAATATGAAATACGCCCATAACCATTACTGGTCTAACAAAGCCTTGCCAACCTCCCCGGCCCAGGTCTGAATATCGTCCCAATCGCGGAAATCACCATAGGGGGCTTTGACTACTTTGACAATTAACTTTTCGCCCAGGTTCAACTTGTCGCGGTCCAACTTGCCCACAAAGATGCGGTGATCGCGGGCGTTGGTTTGGGCCAGCAGTTCCGGTAGTTGGGTAGGGTCGCCCACCGGCTGCGGATTCTCCTCACCCAGCGGACCGCTGGTAAAAAGCCAGACGGGGATAGTTTGCAGAGCGGCCTGGTTTTCAGCGACAAAGGTATGGGCTTCACCTAGCCACGAACCGGCATAAACGGCGCTGCCGATAACGGCCGCTTCATAGCCGATAACGGCCGGTTTATCTTTTGCTTCGTAGACAGTTACCTGATGTCCAGCCTGGCGTAATTCGACACCAATGGCTTCAGCAATTTCTTGCGTGCTGCCATGTTTGCTGGCAGCGACAACCATAATTTTCATTGTTCGTCTCCTACAAGTAGGTCAAGCATCCCTGCTTGACCATGTCAGATGTTTGCGCTGCAAGTCTTCACTGGTAGCATACTGAAAAAAGCGGGCGGTTTCATCAGCCAGATAGCCAGTCTTTTGCCTGGCCGATTGACCAGGTTAAACACGTCCGTTCTTTGAGCATCTGGATTGGCCGGCCGCGATGGACTAAAAACCAAGTGCAGCATAGGCGATTGCCTGGGGCAATCCGTGCAGGAGCGTCGGCGCTATGATGCTGCCACTTTTCTCCCTCACAAAGCCTAAAACCAGGCCGCCAAAGAACGTCCAAAAGCCCCACCACCACGTCAGCTCCCAATAACCGCTAACCAGGCTGCCAATGTTGAGAATGTGCATCAGCCCAAATAGAGCCGCGGCTATGAGGATCCCTCCTCCCCAACGGACGCCGAAAAAGTGAAACGGCTTGCCGAAAGCGGCATTGAGCCGGGATTGAATGTAGCCGCGAAACAGAAGCTCTTCGCCGAATCCTAGAAAAAAGACGTAAAAGACAATGGCCGATAGCGCGTTGCCGATCCTGATGTTCAGGCTCAGACCCAAAAAGACCAGCGGCAATAGAACAGCGAGCATGGCCCCATTCTCGTTTGCCGTT